>CAWUMT010000098.1:0-5416 GCA_963923735.1 uncultured Acidimicrobiales bacterium | reverse complement strand
CGAAGGCCATCTCCTGGTGGAAGTGGATGTCGGCGATGATCGGCACGGGTGAGCGCGGCACGATGTGGGCGAGGCCCTCTGCAGCGGCCTCCTCATTGCAGGTACAGCGCACGATGTCGGCACCCGCACCGGCGAGGTCGTAGATCTGCTGGAGGGTCCCGTCGACGTCTGCGGTCTTCGTCGTGGTCATCGACTGCACCGAGATCGGTGCGTCACCACCGACGGCGACCTTGCCCACGTGGATCTGACGCGTGGTGCGCCGAGGGGTCAGCAGCTCGTTCTCAGTGCGCATGGTCCCATTCTGCCCGGTTCACGGTGCTCGGTGGTCCGCTACTTGAACGGATTCGCCACCGGGTGGGTCAGGTCGAGATAGACGCTGGTGGAGACCAAGAGCAGGAGGAAGGCCACAAAGGCGTAGACCACCGGCATCATCTTCGAGACATCCGCTTGGTAGCGCGGCTTGCCCTTGCGGGTCCGAACCCACTCATAGAGGGCGATCACCACGTGGCCGCCGTCGAGGGGAAGCATGGGAAGCAAGTTGATCAGCCCGATGAAGATGTTGATCGAGATCAGCACCTCAAGCAGAGTCAGTGTTCCCTGGTCTGCTCCTTGGGTGGCCGTGCGGACCGCGCCGATGATCGACTCGGGCCGAGACTGTGCCTGGGTGGTGGGAGTTGCCGAATTGTTCGACGAGGAGCTCCCATCAGGGTGGATGACGGTCTTGGCGTAGTTCGACAGGCCCGACGGGCTGAAGAGGTGTCCGATGCCCGCCACCGAGGCAGCAGTGGCGGAGCGCACCACGCTCAAGGACTGCGGGACCGCGTTGAGCAGATTGACCGTGGCACTCCCCTCGCCCAGGGAGACGCCGAGATACCCGGTGGCCGGTCCGTTCTTCGGGGCCAGCGGCGTGCCGTTGATCGCTGCGTTACGACCGTCCATCGGGGTGACCGTGAAGTCCTTGGTCACACCCGAACGGGTCACCACGACGTTGAGCGGTTGGCCCACTGAGGCGTGGACCACGCTCGAGAGGGTCTCGGGTGAGGTGATCTTGACCCCATTGACCGACACGATGCGGTCCCCCGGCTTGATCCCTGCGCTCTGGGCAGGCGTGGTGGCACCGCCGTCGATGGCCAGGTAGTTCGAGACGGTGACCACCGAGGGATCAGGTCGTCCGATGAAGGTGAGGGCGATGAAGGCCAGCACGAAGGCGAGCAGGAAGTGCATCGCTGAACCCGCCGCGGCCACCACGATGCGCTTGGGGAACGACTGGTTCCGATAGGCACGCGGCTCGTCGTCAGGGTGGATCTCCTCCATTGAGCTCATCCCGATGATGCGGACGTAGCCGCCCGCAGGCACCGCCTTGACCCCGTATTCGGTCTCTCCCCTGCGGATCGACCACAGCCGCGGTCCGAACCCGACGAAGAACTCGGTGGCCTTCATCCCCGTCCACTTCGCCGTGGCGAAGTGACCGAGCTCATGGAGCATGACCATCACGATTAGCACCGTGATGACGAGCAGCAGGTTGGCCAGACCGAAGTAGAAGAAGACGCCGACGAGGACGGCGATCACACAGACGAGCCGCACCAACGCCCAGCGGCTCTGGGGGGTGTTGTCCGACTCAGCGGTGTCCTCTTCCTCGAGATCGACCGCCCCTGCTGGGGTCACCTCGAACTCCGCGGCCTCGCTCACGAACCCATTCTGGCGGCCAGAAGGCCGCGTGTGACGTCGCGGGCGCGTCGATCCGCCTCCAAGACGGCCTCGAGGGAGTCCAAGGGGTCGGGCTCATGGTGCTCGAGGGCCTCGGCCACCACCTCGGCGATCCCCCGCCAGCTCAGCGCGCCGGCCAAGAAGGCCTCGACCGCCACCTCGTTGGCCGCCGACAACCAGGCCGGAGCAGACCCACCGATCCGACCCGCCGCATAGGCCAACCCCAGGCAAGCGAACCGCTCGAGATCGGGCGGTTCGAAACTCAAGGTCATCGTCTGGGAGAGATCGAGTGCTCCGTACCTCGCATCGAGCCGCTCGGGATAGCCCAGCGCATAGGCGATAGGCAGGCGCATGTCGGGGTGAGACAGCTGGGCGATGGTCGAGCCATCGACGAACTCGACCATCGAATGGATGATGGACTGAGGGTGGACCACCACGTCGATGGCATCGAACCCCACGCCGAAGAGCGCATGGGCCTCGATCACCTCGAGGCCCTTGTTCATCAGCGTGGAGGAATCCACGGTGATCTTCGGGCCCATCTCCCAGGTCGGATGCGCTAGTGCCTTCTCGACGGTGACGGCGTCAAGCTCTGCAGAGGTGGCCGTCCGGAACGGACCACCTGAGGCTGTGAGGACGAGGCGGCGCAGCTCGTGGCTCCGGCGCTGCTCGTCGACTGCGGCGAGGCACTGATGGATCGCGCAGTGCTCGGAGTCCACAGGGACGAGCACCGCCCCCTCGGTGTGGCGCACCTGCTCGACCACCGGTGCCGCCGCGATCAGGGACTCTTTGTTGGCCAGGCCGAGGCGTTTGCCGTGACGCAGGGCCGAGAGCGTGACGGGCAATCCGGCGAATCCCACGACGGCGTTGAGCACCACGTCTCCATGGGCCGCGCCCGCTTCGAGCCCTTCAGGGCCCACCATGATCTCGACGGGATGCTCCACTCGCGCGGCAAGCTCTCGAGCCGCGTCCTCGTCGGCCACGACCACGAGTTCAGGGGCGAAGCGGCGGATCTGGTCGACCAACAAGTCGCTGGCCCGCCCCGCACCGAGGACGGCCACGTCGAAGCGCTCAGGGAATGCCTCGACCACGTCGAGAGTCTGGGTCCCGATCGACCCCGTCGAGCCGAGCAGGCTCAGGCGCTCGGTGCCCACAGCGGACTCAGCCGAGGTTGAAGGCTCGGACCAGGAAATAGGTGGCCGGCAGCACGAAGAGCAGACCGTCAACCCGGTCGAGCACTCCTCCATGACCGGGCAGGAGCTTGCCCATGTCCTTGATCCCGAGGCTCCGCTTGATCATCGACTGGGCGAGGTCTCCGAGCGGGCAGAGGATCGACACCAGCACACCGAGGGTGAGGCCTGCGCCCACTGACCAGGGGTTGATCCAGGGGACCACGATCACCGAGAGCAGCATGGTGACCACCGTGGCGCCGACAAGGCCTTCGACAGTCTTGTTCGGGCTGATGCTCGGAGCCAGTGGTCGACGACCCACAGAAGTGCCCACGAACAATGCGGAGACGTCGTAGCCCACCACCAAGATGATGGCAGCCAGCAAGAAGGCAAGACCGTGACGATGCGGGAACAGGTTCGGGTTGAGCAACAACGCCGCGAAGGAGCCGAGGACTCCCACCCATGCGAAGACGAGGACCGTCGAACCGATGCCCTTGATTGGATCAGCCTTCTCCACACCCGCCATGAACCACAGGATCGTGAAGATGAACAGCAGGGAAAAGACGAGGCCGAGGGCCTGCGTGCCCTTGTTGTAGGTCCCCAGAGCCAGCGCCAGCGTGGCGGCCAGGCCGAGCAGCGTTGCGGGATGGTGGCCGGCCCTTCGGAAGGCTGCGTAGGCCTCGGCGGCGGCCAGGGTGATCACTACGGCCACGAGCAGCATGGCGAGCACCGTGCCGATATTGAAGGTCACGAGCACGAGGACGGCCACGAGGATCCCCGTCAGCACTGCCGTGCGCATGTCGCGCCCACCGCGCTGGGGAGCGTCGGGCTTCACGCGACGAGGAGCAGCGGTGCGCTCCTCTCGATCGCGCGGTGCACTCTTGCCACGGCGCTGGCGAGGCTCGGCTGCTGCGACGGGAACGTAGGCGAACTCCTCGTCGCCGAGCTCCCACGGTGCACGCTCTTGGGTGACCTCAGGCTCTGCATCAGGCTCGCGCGCCTGGTCTGCGGCCTCGTCGATCGGGTTGGGCAGCTCGTCGTCGAACTCCCAAGGACGCGAGTCATCTGCCTCGACGACCGGAACGGCAGCCGTGACCGGGTCTGCGGGCTCCTCGCCGAAGAGGCCCTGGTCGAGCAGGTCGTCCTCGGCCTGCCAGTCCGCGGTCTCCTCGCGCCAGACCGGAGCCGGCATCGAAGTCTCGTCCGCACTGTTGCGAATCAGCGATGCGGGAATCTGGCCGGTGGGCTCATCGGTCCAGTGGGGCATCTCGGTGCTTTCGCCCGAAAGGTTCCAGTCAGCGAAGGGATCGTCTCCCTTGGACTGCTCGTCACGGGTGTCGTCGTCAGACCTCAAGGAGTTCCTTCTCCTTGTGCGCGAGCAGCTCGTCAATCGACTCGATGCTGCTCTGGGTGATCTTCTCAATGTCCTTGTCGAGACGCTCGTGCTCATCCGAGGAGAGTCCGCCATCCTTCTCAAGGGTGTCGAGCTCCTGGCGCGAGCTGCGACGGTGGTTACGAACCTGCACCTTGCCGTCCTCGGCCTTGCCGCGCACGACCTTGACCAGGTCCTTGCGGCGCTCCTCGGTCAAAGGGGGGAAGGCCAGGCGGATCACCGCACCGTCGTTCGAAGGGGTGATGCCAAGGTCCGAGGAGCTGATCGCCTTCTCGATGCTGGCCATGGCGTTCTTGTCGAAGGGGACGACCACGAGCAGCTTGGCTTCGGGGACCTGGAATGACGCCAGTGCCTTGAGGGCAGTCGGCGTGCCGTAGTAGTCGACCATGAGGCTCTCGACCAACGCGGGAGTCGCCCGCCCGGTGCGTACCGAGGAGAACTCGGCTTTGACGTGGTCGACGGCCTTGGCCATCTTGTCCTTGGCCTCGTCGATCACGAGGGCTGCCATCTCATCCATCAGGAGACCAGCGTACCGACCGGGGCCCCGCCGAGGGCATCCGTCAGATTCTTGGGCTTCATCAGGTCGAACACCCGGATGGGGACCCGGTTGTCCTTGCAGAAGGTGATCGCCGTGAGGTCCATCACCCGCAGATCCTTGGCCAGGACCTCATCGAAGGAGATCGCGTCGTAGCGCTCCGCCGTGGGGTCCGCCTTGGGGTCCGCGGTGTAGACGCCGTCGACGCCCCCGTGGGTCCCCTTGAGCAGCATCTCCGCCTCGATCTCCGCCGTGCGCAGCGCGGCCGAGGTGTCGGTGGTGAAGTAGGGGTTGCCCATGCCGGCGGCGAAGACGACCACGCGGCCCTTCTCGAGGTGCCTGATGGCGCGTCGACGGATGTAGGGCTCGGCAACCTCCGCCATCTGCACGGCAGAGAGCACGCGGGTGGGCAGGCCATGGTGCTCGAGGGCGTCCTGGAGGGCGAGCGCGTTGATCGCCGTCCCCAACATCCCCATGGTGTCCGAGGTGGCACGGTCCATGCCGGCCATCGCGCCGGTGGCGCCTCGCCAGATGTTGCCTCCTCCGACCATCACGGCCAACTCGAGATCATTCGCTGCCTTCGCTGCGGCGATCTCCTTGGCCAGGTGCTCGACG
>CAWUMT010000097.1:0-5429 GCA_963923735.1 uncultured Acidimicrobiales bacterium | reverse complement strand
GACGTAGCGGCCTGAGCCACCAAGGTTGACCAGTGCCCCGAGCAGGGCCACGACTGAAGTCATCAAGAACCCTCTTTCGTTCGCTTGGTTCAGACCTTACGGATGTGGACCGTGAGCCCACTAGGGCCAATGGGCCTTGATTCCTGACGTGCGATGAGGATTTCCTCACAGGCCTACTGCTACGGTCGGGGCTCGTGCGGAGCCGTCGCCCATGATCGAAGCCAGACACCTGACCAAGAACTACGGCTCGAACCGAGCCGTCGACGACCTCTCCTTCGACGTGCAGTCCGGTGTGGTCACCGGGTTCCTCGGCCCCAACGGCTCAGGAAAGTCCACCACGCTGCGCATGATCCTTGGCCTCGATCATCCCTCGTCGGGCACGGTCCTCATCGACGGCGCGAACTACCACGATCTGCGCTGGCCACTCCGCGAGGTCGGCGCCCTCATCGAGGCCAAGGCCGTCCATCCCGGCCGCTCGGCTCGCATGCACCTCTGGGCCCTCGCCCAGACGAACTCGATCCCCAAGGACCGGGTCGAGGAAGTCCTCGAGATCGTGGGGCTCTCTGGAGTCGCCAAGCGCAAGGTGGGCAAGTTCTCGCTCGGCATGAGCCAACGTCTTGGCATCGCCACTGCGCTGCTCGGGGATCCTGGCGTCCTGTTGTTCGACGAGCCCATCAACGGGCTCGACCCGGAGGGAATCCTCTGGGTGCGCAACCTGCTCAAGTCGCTCGCCGACGAAGGCCGGACCATCTTCTTCTCCTCACACCTGATGTCCGAGATGTCCCAGACCGCCACCAACCTGGTGGTGATCGGACGAGGTCGACTGATCGCCGACACTTCCGTGGAGGACTTCATCGCCTCGAACGCCGAACAGACGGTGCGAATCGACGCGGTCCGGCTCGAAGAGCTCATCACGGCGCTGAAGCAAGCAGGTGCCACCGTCCGCACCACGGATGAGGGCGTCGACGTGGCCGGGTTGGAGCCTGTACAGATCGGAGAGATCGCCCTTGCCGGTGGGATCGCCCTTCGTGAGCTCACCCCCCAGACGGCCAGTCTCGAGGAGGTCTTCATGGAACTGACCTCGGAGAGTTCTGAGTACACGAGCACCCAGGATGCAGAGGGGGGCGCATGAGTCCTCTGACCGCTCCCAAGGGCCGTCGGGCGGGACTGCGCCAGCAGATCGCCTCGGAATTCACCAAGATGCGCTCCGTCCGCTCCACCTGGGTGGTGCTCGGGACGATGATCGTCATCTCTTTGGGCTTCGCCGTGCTCTTCCCGGCGATCATCGCCAACGGGTGGCACGACCGCTCCGCTGCAGAGCGGGTCAACTTCGACCCGGTCTCGGTTACCCAGTTCGGCATCATCTTCGGCCAGCTCGTGATCGCAGTGTTCGCAGTGCTGTTCATCACCCCTGAGTTCTCCAGTGGATCGATCCGCGGCACGCTGGCCGCTCTCCCCCGGCGACGCAACGTGTTGGCGGCCAAGGCGATCGTGCTCGGGGGTGCGACCCTGGTGGTCACCGAGATCCTGAGCTTCGCCTCGTTCTTCTTGGGCCGCGCCATCCTCCTGGCCTTCGGAGGCCAGGCGGTCACGGGCCAGTTGACTCTTGCCGAGCAGATCAAGGCCACCCATGCCCCTGTGTACGCAATCACCACCAGCGGGGTTGCTCAGGCCATCTTCGGCGGCGGCCTCTACCTCACCTTGATCGCCCTCTTCGCCCTGGGCATGGGGTTCATCCTGCGGAGCACCCCGGGTTCGATCGCCCTGTTCGTCGCCTTGCTGCTGATCATCCCCGGCGTGCTCCAGGCCCTGCCCCGGTCGATCTCCAACGCCATCCAGCCCAAGATGCCCTCGAACCTCGGCGCAGCGATGACCTCGGTCCATCAACGCACAACCGACTTCGGAGGCCAGCTGCTCGCACCCTGGCCCGCCGCTGCGCTGATGGCGGCCTACTGCGTGGTGCTCTTGGGCCTGGGACTCTGGCTGTTCTCGCGCCGCGACGCCTGAGCGCTCAGGAGCGCAGGAAGAGTTCTGCGAGGTAGCGACCGGTGGTGGTCACCGTGGCCAGCTCCTCGACCACGCCCACCATCGATTCTGCGATCTCGAGGTCGCTGGCCCCTCGGACCGCGAAGAGCAGGCCCCGTCGTGCGTGGTCCTGCGTGCAACGCCAGCCCGAAGGGATCGCGGCCAGCCCGGCGAGGCCTTCACGATGCAGTCGTCCACGTGCGTGCAGGATGCCCAGAGTCCCGGTGCCCGAGGGCCCACCCGCTTCAGGCATCCAGGTGGCCATGGGGGCCTCAAGCCGACGGGAGCCAACGAGGAAGCTCAACAGCGAGCGGTCCTCTGCCAGCTCCACCTCGGCAGGCACGCCGGGCGTCAGATTGATCCAGCCCTCAGCCTTCGAGAGGCGACCCAGCGCGTCCAGCAGAGGACCCAGCTGGTCCTCTTCGAACTCAATGATCTCCTTGGCGGCGCGTGGCATCAGGCCTCCTCTCGAGGAACACCGAACACCTCGTCGTGCTGCCCCTTGGTGGGGGGTGCGAGCCGGATGCCCAACCGCTCACCGTCCACCCGCAGCGGCGAGGCCAGCATCGAAACGGTGGTGCCCGAGTTGAGCTCCACCTCCTCGACCAAAGCGGCCGCGCGCACCTGAGGCTGATCGAGTGCCTCGTCGACGTCGTAGACCGGCGCACTCGGAACCTGGGCTGCAGCGAGGATCTCGTTCCATGCGCCCGTGCCCTTGGTCGCCAACGTTGCCTCGAGCTCCACGCGCAGGTCCTCTCGATGATGCACGCGCGCCTCGTTGTCGATGAAGCGAGGATCTTGGGCCAGTTCAGCCCGCTCCATCGCTCCGACGAGTCGCCGCCAGGCGGATTCCGTGGCCACGGCGATCAGCAGGATCCCGTCTTCGGTGGCGTAGGGGGCGTAGGGACAGATGCTCGGATGCTCGTTGCCGAGGCGTCGCGGGGCGGACCCGGTGGCGAGCCAGCCCTGCGCCTGATTCGCCAACACGCTGATGGCTGACTCGAGCAGCGGGGCCTCGGCTCGAAGGCCCGGACGGTTCGGCTGTCGCGCTGATCGCAGGAGCCCCGCGAGCGCGGCGATGGCGGCGTAGAGGCCCGCAACGACGTCGGCGATTGGTGCCCCCACCTTGATCGGCCCCGAGTCCTGCGAACCGGTCACGCCCATCAACCCCGAGCGGGCCTGCGCTAAGAGGTCGAAGGAAGGCTCATCCGCGAGCGGCCCTGCGGAGTCTGCGGCGCCGACGGTGATCCAGGTCACTTCGGGATGGGCGCTGCGCAGCTCCGCGACCCCGAGCGCTGCCGCTTGAGAGGGCAGGAAGTTGTCGATGACCACGTCCGCGGCCCCCACAAGGCGCTTGAGGTGGGCTCGGTGCTTAGCGCTCTTGAGATCAAGACAGACGTTTCGACGGTTTCGATTGGCGGCCAGGTAGTACGTGGCCACGCCATCGACCACGGGAGGGGCGAAGCCACGGACGGGGTCGCCCTCGGGTTGTTCGACTTTGAGGACATCTGCGCCGAGGTCACCGAGCACCATCGCCGCCAAGGGCCCCGCGTAGACCCGGGAGAGGTCGAGCACTCGGATGCCTTCAAGAGGAAGGCCGGTTCCGAGGTTCGCCTCATCAAGGGGCCAGAGCTCAGCAGGATCCGGAGGCATCCCCCGAGCCTACGACGGGCGCACGTGGCCCCCGTTCGTTGCGGCTCAGAGCACCTTGGAGAGGAAGGCTCGCAGCCGCTCGTTCTGCGGGTTGGTGAGCACCTCGGCAGGCACCCCCGCTTCCATGACCCGACCCTCGTCCATGAAGACCACCTGGTCGGCGACCTCTCGGGCGAATCCCATCTCGTGGGTCACCACGATCATGGTCATGCCGTCTTCGGCCAGTCCCTTCATGACGTCGAGGACCTCGCCGACGAGCTCGGGGTCGAGCGCGGAGGTCGGCTCATCGAAGAGCATGAGCTTGGGATCCATGGCCAGGGCACGAGCGATGGCCACCCGTTGCTGCTGTCCGCCCGAGAGCTGCGAGGGATACGCATCGACCTTGGCACCAAGTCCCACGCGGTTGAGCAGTGCACGGGCTCGCTCCACCGCACTGGAACGGTCCTGGCCCTTGACCTTGACCGGTCCCACCGTCACGTTGTCGAGGACCGAGAGGTTGGGGAAGAGGTTGAAGCGCTGGAAGACCATCCCGATCTCCGCTCGCTGACGACAGACTTCTGCCTCCTTGAGCTGATAAAGCTTGTCGCCCTGCTGGCGATAGCCGATCAACTCACCGTCCACCCAGATCCGGCCGGCGTCGAGCGTCTCGAGGTGATTGATCAGTCGCAGGAAGGTGCTCTTGCCTGAGCCTGAGGGACCGATCAGACACAGCACCTCACCGGCGGTCACCTCGAGGTCGATGCCCTGGAGGACGTCGAGTGAGCCGAAGGACTTGTGGACCTGTTCAGCCTTGACCATGGGGACGGTGCTCATCCGCCGTGCCTCGTGATCTCGGCCTCGGCCGGGATGAGCTTCGGTGCGGGCTTGGGACGGAGCCGGAACAGGTTCGAGCGGATCTTCTGGAACGGCGTCTGTGGCAGCGCCCTGGCGGCGCCCTTTGAGTAGTGACGCTCGAGATAGAACTGGCCGATCGAGAGGACCGTGGTCATCGAGAGATACCAGAGCGCGGCGACGATCAACAGCGGGATGGTCTGGTAGTTCTCCGCAGCGATCTGCTCGACCGCCTTGGTGAGCTCGACCACGGCGATGGCCGAGACCAGCGAGGTTGTCTTGAGCATCGAGATCGTCTCATTGCTTGTCGGCGGGATGATCAGGCGCATGGCCTGGGGAAGGACCACGAGGCGAAGGGCCTTCGAACGCGTCATGCCGATCGACTGGGCCGCCTCGGACTGGCCCTCATCGACCGAGATGATGCCCGCCCGAACGATCTCGGCCATGTAGGCGCCCTCGTTGGTCGACAGGGCGATCGCACCGGCCACGAAGGGGGTGAGGATGGCGTTCATGTTCAACGTGACGAAGGAGGGGCCGAAGGGGATCCCGATCGTCAGGTGGGGGTAGAGGGCCTGGATGTTGAACCAGAACAGGATCTGGATGAAGACCGGGGTGCCCCGGAAGAACCAGATGTAGGCCCAGGCAACCGAGGAGATCAGTGATGACTTCGACAGGCGCATCACGGCGAGGATGACGCCCAAGATCACGCCGATGACCATGGCGACCACAGTGAGCTCAATCGTCAGCACGATGCCGTGCAGGACCGTGGAGCTGAAGAGGTACTGGCCGATCACTGCCCAGCCAAAGCGACTTCCGGTCTGGTGGGGTTGTTCGGTCTGAGAGAAGACCAGCGTGTTGATGAGCATCGCCACGAGGACCTGTCTCTTATACACATCTCCGAGCCCACGAGACCAGAGAGG
>CAWUMT010000096.1:0-5432 GCA_963923735.1 uncultured Acidimicrobiales bacterium | reverse complement strand
CGTCCATTGGCATCACCGTGGGTGATCGATGCAGAACAGAATCCTCCGTTGCGACCCGAGGCGTGCTCCGCCACTCGAGTGGCCTCGAGCAAGAGCACGGAGCGCTCAGGGGTGCGCTCCAAGGACCGCAAGGCAGCCCACAGTCCGGTCAGCCCACCTCCGATAACGACGAGGTCGACATGGCTGCGGCGAGGGAAGTCAGCCCGCGGTGCGGGCTGCACGGTGTCGTCGAGCCAGTAGGAGAGCGGAGCCGCCGATCGCCAGCGGGAGTCCGGGCTCATGATCTCACCCCTTCCAGCAACCAGCGTAGCGAGGGACGTGGGACAGAACCGGTCAACGGGTGGAAGACTCAGCCCTGACGATGACCCGAGGAGGGGTGCACATGGCACGGCAACTGATGGTGGTGTTCTCGAACGCAGCCGACGGCAGAGACGATGAGTTCAACGAGTGGTATGACCGGGCCCACGCTCCGGACCTCCTCTCGATCGACGGCGTGGAGTCCTGCCAGCGATTCGAGGTGGCGAACCCCGAGGGGGCCACGCATCGCTACCTGGCGATCTACGAGCTCACCCGCGACGGCAACGAGATCATGGGGGACCTCATGGAAGGCATGGCCTCAGGCAAGTTCGAGGCATCCGACACCGTGGACCCGAACTCCGCGGTGATCGGGTTCTGGAACCCTCGCTGACGCTGAACGGCCTGGCTCAGACGGGCCAGGGATAGTCCTCGCCGGGAACGTAGGTGACCCGCTTGGCGAGGAGGTCTGCGATCTCGGCATCGTCATGGCCGAGCTCATGGAGGATCTCGATCGAATCCTCGCCGACACGTCCTGTCACGCGCTCCTGCGTGGCGGGCGTGCCGGCGAAGGTGATCAGGTTCCCCGCTTGGCGCACGTTGCCGAGGATCGGGTGGTCGTAGTTGGTGATGAGCCCCAAGTCCTCGAACTCCGAGTCGAAGAGGAAGGCCTCACCGTCGAGCATGTCCACGCTGAGCTCGGCGGGCACGCCGGCCGCCAGCAGCTTGGCTCGCCAGGTCGAGGCGAGATCGGTGGCGAAGATCGAACCGAGCAGCTCGGTCAGCTCTGCCCGGTGTTCCTCGCGGGCCTCGGGCGTGGCGAAGCGTGGGTCCTCGACGAGGTCGCCGCGTCGCAGCACTCCGCAGAGGGCAGCCCAGTGGTGCTCGCGCACTGCGGCGAGCTGCAGCCAGCCGCTCGGGGTCTCATAGAGCCGGTAGAGCGCGCCGAGACCCAGCTGCTCCTTGTCGAGCAGCGGTCGGGGTGACGCGTTGCCCTCGGCATCGAGGTACGAGTCATAGGTGTAGAGCATCGACCCGTGCAGGAGCGAGGTCCACAGGTACTGGCCTTCCCCGGTGCGGTTGCGGTGCCACAGCGCCATGAGCACGGCGGTCACCGAGGGCATGGCCGAGGCCACGTCACCGTGTCCGTAGCGCAGCCACAGCGGTGGATTGCCTTCGGCCACGGGGCCCTGCTCCCACTCGAGCCCGGCCCCGGCCTGGCCGAGCGGGTCGAGTCCTCCCATGTGGGCCATGGGTCCGATTGGTCCGTACATGAACGTGTTGCAGTAGATGATGTCGGCCTTCGTGGCCTTGCACGCCTCATAGGAGAGGCCGAGCTTGTCGGCGGTCCCGAGCGTCATGTTGTGGTGCACCACGTCTGCGGTGGCCACGAGCTCCATGGCGAGCTCGAGTCCCTCTGGTGTCTTGAGGTCGAGGGCGATGTTGCGCTTGCCGCGCTGGCATCCCATGAAGGAGCCCACCACCGTGCCGCGCATGCCGTCACCTCGGGTGGGTTCGACCTTGATCACGTCTGCACCGAGGTCGGCCATAAGCATGGGGCCGAACGGGCCGGCCAGGAACTGCCCGAAGTCGAGCACCCTGATGCCCTCGAGTGGTCCTGCCATCAGATCACCCCGTGGTTCTTGAGCTCGGCGATCTGCTCGGGCGTCCGGCCAAGCTCGCTCAACAGCTCGGCAGTGTTCGCGCCGAGCACAGGCTGAGGTCCGGTGACGGCTCCCGGCGTCTTGTCCAAGAAGACGATGGGTCCGAGTTGGGTGGTCGATCCGATCTCGGGGTCGACGACCTCGATGACGGTGCCCGAAGCATTGAGTTGAGGATGGGCGAAGCGCTCGTGCGGTGCAACGATCGCTTCGGCTCCGAGACCGGCCTCGTGATATGCCTCGACGAGTTCGTCGCGATCGAACTTGAGGAACGCCTCGCGTTTGATCTCGAAGTGGGCGGCTCGTTGTGCGGGGTCCATCTGGTAGAGCACAGCGGGTTCGACGTGCTCGATGCCGAGGACGTCCGCTTCAGTGCGGATCGGGGTGATGCCGTTCATCGTGGCGGCATGGATCCACTCGTTATTTCTGCATTCGTAGATCGACTCCTGGTGCACACCCGGTGGCACCGTCTTTCCGAGGAAGAACTGCCCCTTGTCGGTCCAGTTCCAGATCTGGGTGGTCAGCGACAACACGCCCTGGAAGAGCGAGACCTCGACCAGCTGGCCCTCTCCCGTGCGGTCCCGAGCCAAGAGCGCCGACATGATGGCGGTGGGGACCAGCATCGCGGCGCCGTAGGAGGCGACAGGCGAGCCGAGGAACACCGGTCCTGGCCGGAAGGCGGTGTTCTCGAGCTGCTGGCCACTGCGAGCGTGGACCAGTGCTTCGTAGCCGTCGAGGTCTTCGAAGCGAGAGCCCGTTGGCCACGCAGGGAGCGAGCAGATGACGAGGTGGGGATGACGGGGCGCGAGCGAGTCCGCATCCACGCCGAGCCGCCGCCGAGTGGAGGGAGAGAAGGCCTCGACGAGGACGTCGGCGGTGGCGCACAGCTCGTTGAGGACCTCGCGCCCCTCGGGGGTCTCGAGGTCGAGGGTCAGTGAGCGGCGTGAGCGGTTGTGGACCCGGGACGAGGGAGTCGATCGATCGGAGCGACCCTTCGGCGGCTCGATCTTGATCACGTCGGCCCCGTGCTCGGCAAGCATCAGGACGCCGAGTGGACCAGCGATTCCTCCGGAGAGGTCAAGGATCCGAAGGCCCTCGAGTGCACTCGTCGTGCTGGTTGATGCCATGGTCCCCCCGGTTCGTGGCTGCGCGAATCGTAGCCCTCTCGGGGCGAGTGATGCTCAGCGAGTGGCGGAGCGGAGTCGCTTCCGAACCAACAGGATCATCAAGAACCCTCCGACCACGAGGAGCGCACCGAGCCAGGCGCCCGTCGACAGTTCGGAGCCGGTGGCGGCCATCGAGGCACCCACCTCCACGCCGGCCAGGAGAGCTCGAGGTGCGCCATTGATGTCGACACCTTGGGCCTGGACCGTGTGGTTCCCCGGAGCCAGAGAACTCGGTACCGGGAAGGTGAAGGTGAAGCGACCATCATCACCCACGGTCGCGTGTCCGAGCACGGTGGGTGAGGAGAAGCAGAACACCGTGACGACCGAGCCGGGAAGGAAGCCGAAGCCCGAGGTCGAGCCCGAGGCTCCCGGGTTCATGGTGAGCACACCCGAGGCCTGCGAGGTGCCGCTCAGGCTCATCGAAGTGGTGCCGTTGCCCACCGTGATCGTCGTTGCGTCGACGGCGACGACCGAAAGCGGGTCAACCTGGCCACCGGCAAGGAACGTGGCTGCTGCCCCGGGAGCAAGCTCAGTGACGGATCCCGATGCAGCGGTCAGTGGCGTGCTTGCTCCGGAGTTGCTCGGTGTCACTGAGGAGGTCGCCGAGGAATCGGGTCCCGTCGCGCTTCCCGCCGTGGCGACGACGGTAAAGGTGTAGGCAGTTCCGTTCGTCAGGCCGCTCACCGTGCAGAAGAGCGCGCCGGTGCTCGAACAGGTCGCCCCACCGGGAGTTGCTGTGACGGTGTAACCAGTCGGTGTTCCGGTCGCGGGAGCCAACCAGCTCACCGTTGCTTGTGCGTCCCCGGGATATGCCACAGGGGAACGAGGTGCGGAGAGCGTCACGGGGTAGGTCAACGTGACGTTGCCTGCGTAGCCCTGGCCCGACTGATCACCCTGCAGATAGAAGCCACTGCTGGAAGGGGCGATCTGGTAGGCGGCGAGGTCGCTGGGCACCCCGGTGATGTTCATGAAGTAGGCAGGGCTCTCGTCAGCGGGAACGACGAAGACGTCGTGACCGGTGCCGTCAGCGTTGACGACGAACAGGTTGCTGTCACTGTCCACACTCAAGGGGCAGTACATGTCGGTCCGGCAGGGATTCGCCGCGCTCACGGTGGGGCCGAGGTTCCACGTGGCGAAATTCGTTTGGCCGCTCGTGATCGAGCCGGAGAAGATCGGACCGGCCGTCTGATTCGAGCCGGAGTCAGAGAAGTAGATGGTGTCGCCACTGATGGCGATGCCAGAGACGGCGTCGTATCCCGTCGCAAAGTCCGTTGCCGCACCACCCGATGCGGAGATCTTCACGATCTTGCTGTAGAGGGAGAGATAGACGTTACCCGCGTCGTCGCAGCCCATCTGCGCGGAACCGTAGACGTTCGAGGCCACCGTGCCCCAGGGCGGATCGACGATGGGCTGAGGGTTCGTGAGGTCGACCTTGTAGACGTTCTTCTGATTGGTGGCCACATACAGCGAGGTGCCACACAGCCCGATCTGGTAGCCGTACTGCGAATTGGGGAGCGTCGCGAAGGGTGAACCCGGCATCGAGGTTGTGGGTCCGGTGAACTCATAGAGGGCGTTGCCGGTGCTGGCGAAGATGTTGCCGCTTGCGTCGGAGACCATCCCGTAGAACCCCATCGAACCGTTGGGTCCCAGGTACTGGGTCGAGGCACCCGTGATCTCTGAGCCTGAAGCGGAGGCCGGCGGGGTGAAGCTGGCCACGAGGAGCCCGGCACCGAGCAGGAGACCCGAGACAATGGAGAGGAGGTGTCGCGTGCGCATAGGCAGGAACTGTAGCCAGCCTGACCCGGGAGCGAATCAAGTTCGATCTCCAGAATCCCTGTGCAGGTTGGGGAAATCGGTCAAATAGTTGTGTCACACAATTATTTGGCTACCATGACCCCATGGTGTCTTTGCGAGTCCGGACGGGGGAGATCGACCAGCTTGAATCTGCTGTGAGCCAGATGGCTCACCTCCTTGGGCGAAGTCGCCGCCATGATGAGATCCGCCTGTCGTCGGGAGTTGAGCTCGACCGAGCGGCCATCGTGGTGCTTCGGGCTCTCGCTGAACACGGACCGCTGCGCCCCGCCGATCTTGCCGAACTCCTGTTGGTCGATCGTCCTCACATCACTAGGCAGATCCAAGCCCTTGAGCGATCGGGCCTGGTCGAGGTCTCGGTTGATCCTCGTGACGCTCGGGCCCGACAGGTCGACGTCACGACAGCGGGACGCGTTGCAGCGGCACAGGTGCGCGACGCGAGTCGAGACGCGGTGGCACGAGCACTCGGCGAGTGGAGCTCCGAGGACCTCTCCACGCT
>CAWUMT010000095.1:0-5488 GCA_963923735.1 uncultured Acidimicrobiales bacterium | reverse complement strand
GCCTGGTGGGCGGCCGGTTGCGGCCCCAAGAACCCGAGCTCCCGGCTCCTCTCCAAGAGGGCCGAGACGGGGGCAGGGACCGTCACGGTGTCGGACCTCTAGCTCTCGAGGGAGATCACCACGTAGCGGTTGGCGTCCTCGCCCTCCGAGCGGGTGGTCACGCCCTCGATGGCGCCAGCGGCGTCGTGGACGACCTTGCGGTCGGCCGGGGACATCGGCTCGAGGCTGCGCTCCTCGCCGGCGTCGATGACCTCTGCGGCCACCTCGGCGGTGAAGCGAGTCAGCGCCGCAGCACGGCGCTCGCGGTACCGGGCGATGTCCACCAGGATCCGGTCGGTCTTCGAGGGGAACTTGCCCTGCACCACGGTGCGGGTCACGTCCTGAATGGCGGCCAAGGTCGAGCCCTTGGGGCCCACCAGCATGCCGAGGCCGTCGCCGTCGACGGCGACCTCGACGGTCTCATCGTCGATGAGCTTGACGCTCACCGTGCCAGTCAGTTCCATGCTCTCAAGGAGACCCTCAAGGAACTCCTTGCCTGCTGCACCCTGGTCTTCGAGGCTCACACCCTCGCCCATGGTCTCCTCCTCCTGGGCACCGGCTCCGCCGCTACCCTGCTTCGGACCACGCTCGGCCCGCTCCTTCGATCCACCACCGCCACCCGAGCGGCTCTTCTGGCCGCCGGAACGCTGGTCACTCGACTTCTTCTCACCCTGGCGCTGGCCGCCTTCACGGCCACCCGACTTCGAACGGGACCGTCCACCCCGGGACCGCTTGGCCCGAGGCTCGACCGGCTTGACCCGGGCACGAACCCGGGCCTCGCCCTTGGTGCGGCCGAAGAGCCCCTTGGTGGGCTCCTCAACCACGGTGATCTCTGCATCGTTCTTGTCCACGCCCAGCTGACCGAGGGCCCGGTTGGTGGCCTCCTCGACGCTGCCGGCAGTGACTTCAACCCACTCCACTAGCGGTCCTTCCTCTTTCGCTTGTTCTTGGACGTGTTCGGGTTCTTGGCCACCGGCTTGGACGGTGCGCTCTGGGAACCCGAGGTCCCGGTCTCGCCCTTGGCGGGCAGCTCCTTCTCCGACCCCGCGTCGTTGCGTGGGACCACCTTGGGTGCCGTTCCCCCTTGAGCGGGGGAGAGGCGCTTGAAGATGGCCACCTGGGTGATGATCCGAATGATGGTCGAGACCACCATGTAGATCAGCACGGCGGCGGGGATGATGAAGTAGATGTAGGCGAACAGCAGCGGCATGAACTTCTGGATCTTCATCATCGAGGAGTTCTGCTGTGAAGCGGGGTTCCGCTTGTTCATTTGGTTCATTTGGACGTACTGAAGTGCCACTGCAAAAGCAATAAGGATGAAGTACGGGATGCGCTGAGGGAAACTCAGACTTGCCGAGAATGGCTTGAGTGCAAGGTCGACGCCGAAGGACACCATATGTCCGCCGGAAGCCACCAAATCGTGGTACATCTTCGAGTTATGAGGGATGTAACGAGGCGCTGCTTGCCCGTTGTTGGTGTGGGCCAGTCCCAAGATGATGTTGTACAGGATGATCAGGAACGGGAACTGCAGGAACATCGGGAGGCAGCCGCCGGCCGGGTTGATCTTCTCCTCCCGGTAGAGCCGCATCATCTCCTCGTTGAGCTGCTGGCGGTTCTCGGGGCCCTTGTACTTCTGCTGGAGCTTCTTGATCTCCGGCTGGAGGCGCTGCATGGCCAGCATCGACTTGGTCGACTTGACCGTCAAGGGGGTGAGGGCCCCCATGATGATCATGGTCAGGATCGTGATGGCGATCGCATAGTTGGGGATCACCGCGTAGATCAGGGCCAGCAGGCTGGCGAAGAGGGTGAAGATGGGCTGGAAGATCTGGCCCACCGAGTGGGTGATCGAGTTGCCCAGGATCAGGGCGGGAACGCTCACGAGTCAGCTCCGTTGCTCAGGGGGACCAGGTCGACGCCCTGGCCACCGAAGGGATTGCAGCGCAGAATGCGCCGGAAGGACAGCCAACCACCCCGAATCGGGCCGTGGACCTCGATGGCCTCAGCGGCATAGGCGGAGCACGAGGGGGTGAAGCGACAGGGGGAGAGCTTGCCCTCACGCACGTGCTGATAGCCGTGGATGGCTCGCAGCATGGCCCGGCTCACGGGCCCTCGGTTGTTGAGTTCGCTTGGCATGACTGGACTCCTTCAGGATCTCGCCGAGGCCTGCGCCATCGCCCTGAGGGCTGCGGCGGCCAGTTCGGCGTAGGGGAGTTCGATGGCCTCAGGGTCGGTGCGCACCAGGTAGGCCCCGGGAGTGAGCTCCTCGGCTCGGGCGGCCACCGCAGCACGGAGGCGACGCCGGAGGAGGTTCCGCTCCACCGCCCCGCCACATCGCTTGGAGATGGCGTAGGCGACCTGGGGTCGACCATCGGGGGCGCTGATCGGGGAGAAAGAGGCTGAAATTGGCCCGTTTCGCCCACGTCCCGCCGGGCGGCGGAGCGCTCCGAAGGTGCGCCGGGCGACCACACGGGCCACCGGGTACCCCCCCATGTCCTTAGACGGTCAGGCGGTGACGGCCCTTGAGCCGACGGGCCTTCAAGACGGCACGGCCGGCCTTGGTGGACATGCGAGAGCGGAACCCGTGGGTCTTGGCCCGCTTGCGGGTATTGGGCTGATAGGTGCGCTTCACTGACTTGGGCCTTCCGTTCGTGGCATCCGGATCAGCCGGCCGAGGTAGGGGCCGGTGCCGGGGTGGGTATCGGACTGCACATCCTAGGCGCGCTCGGCGGCGGCCACTAGTCCACAGGCGCGCGACCGGGGTTGTGGGCTATGGTCATCGGCCCGTCATCGATGGGGGTTGTCCACACCTCCGGGGGTACCGCCCCCACAGTTGTGGCAAACCTTGTGGAAATCGTGAAGATAGGCGCGGAGGCCGTTGTGGAGGAACTGAAGGAGACCTGGGGCGCCTGCGCCGCATCCCTTCGTGAATCTGTATCAGACGTTGTCTGGCAGATGTGGCTCTCCAAGCTCGAGCCTGTGGAGATCTCTGGGGACAATCTGGTGCTCTCCGTCTCCAACACCATCGTGCGCAACCGCATCAACGACCGGTTCCTCGGGCTGATCCGCGACACCGTGACCGAGGTGGTCGGTCGCCCGTTGAGCGTGGGTCTCATCGTCAATGAAGACGCCGAGGTCGAGCTCGACACGCCACCGACGCCCAGCGCACCTGCGCCGGCCCCCACCCCTTCAAGTGATGGCACCGACCGGGTGGCCACCTCCGGTGGTCCTCGCCTCGACCCGCGCTTCACCTTCGAGTCGTTCGTCTCCGCCCCCTCGAACCGACTCGCCCTAGCTGCCGCACAGACGGTGGCTGAGACCCCCGGTCGTGCCTACAACCCCCTGTTCATCTATGGAGACTCCGGACTCGGCAAGACCCACCTGCTCCACGCCATCGGCAACTGGGTCATCCAGAACTACCCCCGGCACCGGGTCCTCTATGTGACGACTGAGACCTTCCTGAACGACTTCGTCGATGCCGTGCGCCATGGCTCGACCGTGGCCTTCAAGCGTCACTACCGAGAGTGTGACGTCCTACTCATCGACGACGTGCAGTTCATGCAGGACAAGGAAGGTCTCCAAGAGGAGCTCTTCCACACCTACAACACCCTCCACGGTGAGGGGAAGCAGATCGTCATGACCTCGGACCGAGCCCCGCGCTCGATCCCGACCCTCGAAGAGCGCCTCCGGTCCCGACTGCTCTCAGGTCTCATGGCCGAGATCGACCCGCCTGACCTCGAGACCCGCCTGGCCATCCTGCGGACTAAGGCCTCGAACGAGAACGTGGTCCTGCCCGACGACGTAGGGGAGTTCATCGCCTCGAACGTCAAGGACAACATCCGAGAGCTCGAGGGTGCCCTCATCCGAGTGAGTGCCTTCGCCTCCCTCTCGGGCGAGCCGGTCTCCCTTGATCTCGCCCAGCGGGTGCTCTCCGACATCGGCACCGAGTCAAGGGTGGTCACGCCCGAGATGATCGTCGAGGCGGTCGCTGCGAAGTACGGCCAGGATGTCGATGACCTGATCGGCCCCTCGCGGACCCGGCCACTCGTGACGGCCCGCCACGTGGCGATCTATCTGACGCGCAACCTGACCGACTACTCCTATCCGATGATCGGTCGGTTCTTCGGAGGACGGGATCACTCCACCTGCATCGCGGCGGTCGAGAAGATCGAGGACCAGATGCGCCTTCGCCGCCAGCTCTACGAACAGGTCACCTCATTGATCCACGAACTCAAGGGAAGTGCGTAAAACCTGTGGGAAACTCTCTCAGGTCTGTTGGGGTGCTCTGGGGCCCGCGTGGGGAGCTGCGGCCGATGCCCACAAGGGAAAGAGTTTCTGAACCAAGGTGAGATCCTCTCTCCACAGGTTCTCCGCGGGCTGGGGATAGTCCAAAGGCCTCTGAGCAGGGAGGATGCCTTCTCCTCCCCAATCCACAGCACCTATTACTACAAGCATTTGCTAAGAAGATCTCCCGGTGTGGTGAGCGCACCGACAGAAAGGACACACCATGAAGTTCCGCTCCGAGCGAGACTCGCTGGTTGAAGCACTTGGGATCGCCGGCCGAGCCGTGGGCTCCCGTCTGACGATGCCCGTCCTCTCAGGACTCTTGGTGTCACTCTCGGGGAACGAGCTGACCATCACCGGTACCGACAACGACCTCTCCATCCGTGTTGGCCTCGAGGTGATCGGCATTGAAGACGGCAGCGCCGTCATCCCTGCCCGCCTTGCCACGGACATCACCCGCTCTCTGGAGCCAGGGGCGGTCACCATCACCGCGAACGAAGAGCATGTCGAGATCGGCGCAGCGAGGTCTCAGTTCTCACTTCGCTCCTATCCGACCATCGAGTTCCCAGCGGTCTCCATCACTACTGCAGCAACCGCATCGATCCCGACTGCAGAACTCCTCGACGCTCTGCGCCAGGTGGTGCGTGCTTCATCCAATGACGACGCCCGCCCTTTGCTCACCGGCGTGTTGTTGACCAGCCACGAGGGTGCGACCCGCCTGGTGGCAACCGACTCCTACCGCCTCGCACTCCGGGACCTTCCAGGCACCGCTGGCCTGGGCGAAGAGGACATCCTCGTCCCTGCGCGGGCGCTCAACGAGCTGACTCGCCTGCTGTCTGGTTCGGAGCTCGAGGCGGTCTCCGTGACCACGTCGCCCGCAGAGATCACCTTCCAGCTCGACAAGGTGGCAGTCTCCACCCGTCTGATCTCAGGCACGTACCCCGACTATCGCCAGCTGATCCCCGAGTCGTATCCGAACTCGCTGCACTTGGGCAAGGAATCGCTTCTGGGTGCGCTCAAGCGCGTCCGTCTCCTCGTGCGGGACAACACCACCCCGGTGCGCCTCTCGATGCGCGCAGGTGGCGTCGACCTCAAGGTCGTCTCCCAGGAGGTCGGCGAAGGTGCCGAGACCGTCGACGGTGACTTCCAGGGCGAGGAGATGACCATC
>CAWUMT010000094.1:0-5511 GCA_963923735.1 uncultured Acidimicrobiales bacterium | reverse complement strand
GATCTGGCGGCGGCTGCCCCCACGACCCTGCTGCTGCCCGTGACCCGACGGGACCGGCGCCGACAGCGTCGCCAGGAGAACCGTCGGCGAGCGGCTCTTGAGTGGGTGGCCGTGGTGGTGGTCGCGCTCCTGGCGGCCTTCCTCGTGCGGACGTTCGTCTTCCAGACCTTCTACATCCCCTCAGGGTCGATGGAGCCCACCCTGCAGATCGGCGATCGCATCATCGTCTCGAAGCTCTCGTACCACCTCCACAGCGTTCATCGGGGCGACATCGTGGTGTTCCACGCGCCACCCAAAGAGGCGACCGTCTGCGCGGATCCCACCGTCAAGGACCTCGTCAAGCGGGTGATCGGCCTGCCGGGGGAGACCATCTGGTCGCAAGGCAACACGATCTACATCAACGGCGCGGCGCTCGCCCAGCCATGGTTCCCTGCGACCGCCCTCGGTCCGGCGATCCCGAAGCAGACCATCCCGGCGAACAACTACTTCGTCATGGGCGACAACCGGACCAACTCGTGCGACTCAAGGATGTGGGGTCCGCTGCCCGGCGGGGACCTGATCGGGCACGTCATCCTCAAGATCTGGCCACTCTCACAGTTCGGGACCCCCTAAGGACCCATCGGGGCCATCGGTAGAATGAGCCCGTGCTGAGTCTGAGCCCCATCAAGATCCTGATCATCCTCTTGGTGGTCCTCTTGGTCGTGGGCCCCGACAAGCTCCCCCAGATCGCCCGGCAGGTGGGAGGGGCGTGGCGAGCGCTCAAGGGCCTCTCAAGCCGTGTAGAGGAAGAAGTCCGATCCTCGCTCCCTGATCTGCCCTCCACGGGCGACCTGGCTCGCTATGCCCGGTCGCCGGCCACCCTGCTCGATCGGCTGGCCGGGATGAGCGGCTCGGACGAACTCAAGGAAGACCCCGGTGCCGACGGTGCCCTCGAGTCATCTGAGGCGCCGCTCCAGCCTGATCCCGCGGCACCGCAACCCTCACCGCAGCCCAGCGCACCTGCTTCTCCAGCTCCCACGGGAGCCACCGCCGTCCGACCCGTCACGCCCCAGGGCGTGGATCCTTCACTCAACTGATCATGGCGTTGGCTGAGCGCCTCCGGCGCACGTCGGACCCCGAGGCGAACATGTCGCTGATCGAGCACCTCAAGGAGCTCCGTCGTCGACTCCTCATCAGTGCCGTGGCGGTGGCGATCCTCTCGGTGGTGGCGTTCTTGGCCTACGACCAGATCCTCTCGTTCCTCAGAGAGCCCTACTGCCGAGCCAACCACAACAAGTGCACCCTCTACGTCACCAGTCCGCTCGACGGGTTGAGCCTCCGGCTCAAGGTCGCACTGTTCGGCGGCATCTTCCTCTCGGTGCCCGTGATCCTCTACCAGCTGTGGCGCTTCGTCACTCCGGGGCTCAAGAAGGCCGAGAAGCGCTACGTGATCCCGTTCCTCGTGGCCTCGATCGTCCTGTTCGCCGCAGGTGCCGCACTTGCGTTCTACGGCTTTGAGCACGCGCTGATCTTCCTGGCTCAGATCGGTGGACCGGGCCTCGAGCAGATCTACAACCCGAACAGCTACCTGATGCTCATCTTGATGATGATGCTGATCTTCGGACTGATGTTCGAGTTCCCAGTGGTCCTGGTCGGCCTCGAGTTCATGCGAGTGGTCACCTCCGCTCAGCTCCTCAAGGCGTGGCGCTGGGCGATCATCGGCATCACGGTGCTCTCGGCACTGTTCACCCCGAGCGGCGACCCGTTCTCGATGCTGATCTTGATGTTCCCCCTGATCGGCTTCTACTTCCTCGCCATCGGGATCGGGAAGCTGGCCAAGCGGTGAGCGAGGCGGCTGCCCCTGAGCGCCGCCGACGCTTCCTCGAAGGCCTGAGTTTCGCCCTCGACGACTTTCAGGAGTGCTCCTTCGACGCACTTGATGAAGGAGCCAACCTGCTGGTCTCCGCACCGACAGGCTCGGGCAAGACCCTCATCGCCGCCTATGCGATCGCTCGGGCTCGTCAAGCTGGTGCGAAGGCCTTCTACACCACCCCCCTCAAGGCGCTCTCGAACCAGAAGTTCACTGAGCTGATGCTCGAGCACGGTGCGGACAGCGTGGGGCTGCTGACCGGAGATGCCGCCATCCGGGCCTCGGCTCCCATCGTCGTGATGACCACCGAGGTGCTGCGCAACATGCTGCTCACCTCCTCACCCCTCTTGGCCAACTTGGGATGCGTCATCCTCGACGAGGTCCACTTCATCCAGGACCCCTATCGGGGCGGCGTCTGGGAGGAGGTCCTCATCATGACGGACCCTGAGGTCCAGTTCTGCTGCCTCTCGGCCACCGTCGCCAACGCCTCGGTCCTCGGAGACTGGATCGAGTCCGTCCGAGGGCCGACGAGCGTGATCGTCGAACGCACCCGCCCGATCGAGCTCCACAACCACGTCAGCCTGACCAAGCGAGGGAGCGACGGCCCTCAGCTGATCGACCTGCTCGATGCCGGCCGACCGACTGCCGAGTGTCTCAAGATCGACGGCTCTCAACGACGACGCCCCGTCTCGGGTCGGCCTCGGCCCGGGGGCGGTGGTCGACCCACCGGCCCGCCTCGGGCCTATCTGACACCCCGACGCTCTGAGCTGCTCGAGCTCTTGGACGCCGAGGAACTGCTTCCGGCCATCGTCTTCATCTTCTCGAGAGCCGCATGTGACGATGCGGTCCGCCAGGTCCTTCGAGACGGGATCCGCCTCGCCTCGCGCTCAGAGCGGATCCGCATCCGCACCATCGCCGAACACTTCGTCGAGGCCTTCGACGATGACGAGCTCCGAGCGCTGGGCTACGCAGAGTTCGCCGAAGCGCTTGAGGCAGGCGTCGCGGCCCACCATGCCGGAATGGTCCCTGCCTTTCGCGAAGCGGTCGAGGTGTGCTTCTCCGAGGGTCTCTTGGGTGTCGTCTTCGCCACCGAGACCCTCTCGATGGGGATCAACATGCCGGCTCGCACCGTGGTGCTCGAACGGATGTCGAAGTTCGGGGGCTCGGGACGGGCCATGTTGACCTCGGGCGAGTACGCCCAGATGACGGGTCGAGCGGGACGGCGCGGTCTCGACGACGAGGGACATGCCGTGGTCCTCTACACCCCGGAGACTCCCTTGGCGGAGGTCGCACGGATCGCCGTGGCCCCGCCGCCTGACCTGCACTCGAGCTTCCGCCCGACCTACAACCTCGCCAGCTCGCTCGTGAAGCGCTACGACCGCCCCCAGGCACTCGAGCTGCTCAGTCGGTCCTTCGCCCAGTTCGAGGTCGACCATCACCATCGCTCGGCGCGTCGCTCGGTGGCCGAGATCTTCGCCCACCGCATGGCCGTCCTCGAAGAGACCGGCTACGTGGCCGACTGGACGCTGACCGAGGACGGGGAGCGTCTTCGGGGGCTTTATCACGAGGCCGATCTGCTCTTGGCCGAGATGATCGGGGAGGGTGTCCTCGACGAGGCCGAGCCCTCGGTGCTCTGCGGCGTGCTCTCCGGGCTCGTCTTCGAGCCCCGCCGGGCTCGCAAGGTCCCCGGAGGCGGGGGAGCCGCCAGAGCAAAGCGCCGGACCAAGAAGGGGGCGCTGCCCGACCGCCTGGGGGACAAGCGTCGACGCGAGATCGCGGCTCGCCTCGAGGTGGCGAGCGCCATCTCCGAGCGCCTACGGGCCATCGAGGAGGTCCATCTCGTCCCTCGATCTCGAGGGATCGAGCCAGGGCTGGCCACGGCGGTCGCCGCCTGGTCCCGGGGCGCTGAGCTCGGCACCGTGCTCGACGTGGCCGTGCGAGACGTCGGTGAGGTTGCCCCGGGCGATCTGGTTCGGGTGCTCAAGTCCGTGGCGGATCTGGCCGAACAGGTCGCCCGAGTCGCACCCGACCCCCACCTGGCCAGTGTGGCCGAGGAAGCCCGAACCAGCCTCCTGCGCAGCGTCGTCGCAGCGGGTCCTGAAGCATCCACTTCTGGGTCCACGAGGGGGACCTAATCTCGTGAGTCCAATGCCCCCTTACGTCGAAGAGACCTTCACGGCTGACGAGCAGGCCATCCTGCGTCCGTATTTCACCAACCTCGATCAGCCTGTCTTCGCACTCGTCAATCTTCCCGAGGTGGTCAAAGGAGCGCTCTTCGCTCGGTACTCCCGAAGCCCCAAGAGCTTGCGGCGTCTGTTCCTTGATGAGTTCGTCGGCGATCTCGATCTCTCCGGTGACCTCAGCTTCGACGCCACGGTGGGACTCGCTCGCGCCGAAGAACTCTACGAGAAGGTCTTCTTTGAATACGGGGACGACTCGGTGGCCCAGCTCGGTGGCGTACACCTGGCGTGCGAACAGGCTTCGAACGTGCTGACCAAGATCCTCGAGTGGGGTCGGATCATGTCGTATCTCGAGCAGTCCACCCGGTACCTCGGCTACGACGCTCGCATGCCCAACGGGCACTACCGCTACTACCGGGCCCCCGAGATCCTCGACTCGCCGATGGGCGCCCGCTACGTCGGTGACATGGACCGTCTCTTCGATGCCTACGCCGAGATGCTCCCCGCCGCACAGAACTGGCTGGCCACCCGGTATCCCAAGGAGCCGGGCGACTCGGACTTCGTCTGGCGCTCTGCGATCCGCGCCAAGGCCCTCGATGCCGTACGCGGCCTCCTGCCCGCCTCGTCGCTCTCGAACGTCGGCATCTATGGGACCGGACAGGCCTATGAGGCGCTGCTCCTGCGCATGCGCTCCCATCCGCTTCCTGAGGCGCGCAGCTACGCAGAGATGATGCTCAGCGAACTCCGCAAGGTCATCCCCTCCTTCCTTCGGCGGGTCGACGTCGCCGAGCGGGGAGGGGAGTGGTCGGCCTATCTCGCAGAGAACGCCACCAAGACCCAGGCCGTGATCGAGCGACTCTGGCCCGACGCCTTCGAGACCACCGACGGCCCCGAGGCCCCCGAGGTGCGTCTGGTCGACTTCGACCCCGAGGGCGAGGACAAACTGCTCGCCGCCATCGTCCTGCCCAACTCCTCGCTCTCCGAGGCCGAGGCCATGCGCCGGGTCGCAGGGCTTTCTCACGAGGACAAGGTGGCGTTGCTCAGCGCGTACGTGGGGGAGCGGACCAATCGTCGTCACCGCCCCGGACGTGCCTTCGAGCGGACGGACTACCGCTTCGAGCTCGTCACGGACTACGGCGCCTTCCGGGACCTGCAGCGTCACCGGATCCTGACCGTCGAGTGGCAGCCCCTGGCCTGTGACCTCGGTTACGACATCCCTGCGGTGATCCAGGAAGCAGAGCTCGAGGCTCCCTTCGTCGAGTGCATGGAGCGTTCCCGCTCCCTCTACAGCGACCTGCGCCGTCAGTTCCCCGAGCAGGCGGGTTACGCCGTCTCCCTGGCCTACCGCATCCGCTACATCATGCAGATGAACGCCCGCGAGGCGATCCACCTCCTCGAACTGCGCTCAGGCCCCCAGGGTCACCCCTCCTATCGTCCTGTCTCTTATACACATCTGACGCTGCCGACGATACTCCTTGTGTA
>CAWUMT010000093.1:0-5541 GCA_963923735.1 uncultured Acidimicrobiales bacterium | reverse complement strand
GCCGTGATGTCCGGTGGCGCCATAGAGCAAGCCGTCGAGCAGGTCGGCGACCTCGGGTCCGACCTCGTTGCCGAACAGGTTCGAGGTGTGGTTCAACCGCGCCGCCTGCGCGCTGATCGCCTCGGTGACCTCGGCCCGGTTATGGCCGAGCGAGGTCACGGCCAGACCGCAGAGCAGGTCGAGATACCGCTTCCCCTGGTCGTCGACGAGCCAGGAACCCTCGCCCGAGACGAAGGTGACCGGCGGGACCGGATAGGTGCCCATCAGGTGACGCCGATTGCTCATGACTCCACCATCGTTCCCACGCCGCCATCGGTGAAGAGCTCGACTAGGAGGGCATGGGGCACCCGGCCGTCGAGGATGTGGGCCGCCCCCACTCCCCCGCGCACGGCATTCGCACAGGCCTCGGCCTTGGGGATCATCCCGCCGGCCGCGGCACCAGAGGCCACCATCTCGTCGATCTGGCCTGCGGTGACCCGGGCCAGGAGCGACTCGGGGTCCTCCGGGTTGGCCCGCAGACCGGCGATGTCAGTCAGGAACACGAGCTTCTCTGCACCGAGGGCCGCAGCGATCGCACCGGCCACCGTGTCGGCGTTGATGTTGTAGCTCTGTCCTGCGGCGTCGGTGCCCACCGTGGCGATCACCGGTACGAGGTCCTCGGCGATGAGCCGCTCGATGATGCTGGGGTTGACCCCGCTGACCCCGCCGACGAAGCCGAGGTCCTCATCCAGGGCCCCCGACTCGATCAGGTTGGCATCCGCACCTGAGATGCCCACGGCCAAGGGGCCGTGCACGTTGAGCGCACTGACGATCTCGGAGTTCACCTTGCCGATGAGCACCATGCGGACGACCTCGAGGGTCTCGGCATCGGTCACCCGCTGGCCATCGATGAACTCGGCCTCCTTGCCGAGCTTGGCCAGCATCTCGCCGATCTGCGGGCCGCCGCCGTGGACGACCACGGGATGGATCCCCACCGAGTGGAGCAGCACGATGTCCTCGGCAAAGGATGCGAGTGCCGTGGCCTCATCGCTGCCGGCGAGCGCGTTGCCGCCGTACTTGACCACGAGAACCGAACCAGCGAACCGCCGGATGTAGGGCAGCGCCTCGGCGAGGAGGGCTGCGGTCTCTGAAGGGTCTCTGCGCAACGAGCTCATGAGGTCGTCCTGTTCTCGTCGATGTAGCCGTGGCCCAGGTCCGTGGTCAGGATCGCCGCGGACCCCGTGCCGAGACCGAGGTCCACGCCGATGGTGATCCACCGCTCCGCCATGTGGGTGGCCACCGCCGCCGCATCGTGGGGTACTTCGACCGCACCGTAGGACACCTCGATCCCGCCATAGGTGATCGAGCAGGTGTCGGGCTCCATGGCCACCCCTGCGGTCCCCGCTTCGGAGAGCACCCGGCCCCAGTAGGGGTCCTCGCCGTTGAGCGAGCACTTGACCAGGGCGGAGTTGGCGATCTTCTTGGCACAGCGGTGCGCCTCGGCATCGTCCACCGCACCGGTCACGTTGATCCGCACCGCCTTGGTCGCCCCTTCGGCATCGACCACCATGTCCTCAGCCAGCTTGAGGCACGCGGCGCGCAGCGCCGCCTTGAACTCGGCCAGATCCACCACACCGGCAGATCCCGAGGACAGCACGATGACGGTGTCGTTGGTCGAGGTGCATCCGTCGGTCAGCATCGAGTTGAACGAGGGACCGACCGCCTCGAGGAGCGACTCCTTGAGCAGCTCGGGGGTCACGGCGGCGTCCGTGGTGAGCACCGCCAGCATCGTGGCCATGTCGGGGGCCAGCATGGCGGCGCCCTTGGCCATCCCGCCGACGCTGAAGCCATCGCCCTCGATCAGGACCTCCTTGGCGAAGGTGTCCGTGGTCATGATGGCCTCTGCGGCCTGGTGTCCGGCGGCCTCGTCCGCACCGAGGTTGCCCAGCAGGGACGCCATGCCGCCGAGTGCGTCAGCGAGGGGGAAGGGAATCCCGATGAGCCCGGTCTGACAGATAAGCACCTCGTCGCTCGTGCAGCCCACGCCATTCGCCACGGCTGCACACAGCGCCTCAGTGGCGCTCAGGCCTTCGTCACCGGTGGCGGCGTTCGCATTGCCCGAGGTGAGCAGCACGGCGCGGACCTGATTCGAGGTGGCGGCCAAGTGCGCCCTCGAGGTCTGGACCGGGGCCGCGGCGACCCGGTTCTGTGTGAAGACCGCAGCGGCATTGACCGCGGTCTCTGCCACCACGAGGGCCGCGTCGAGTCGACCGCCGCCCTTGATGCCGATGGCGGCACCGGCCGCAGAGAACCCGGAGGGACCGAGGACGCTCATGGATACACCCCTACCTGAGACAGGCCCGTTCCCTCATCGAGACCGAGCACGAGATTGGCGCACTGCAGCGCTTGGCCCGCCGCACCCTTACCGAGATTGTCGATGGCCGAGAGGACCACCAGCCATCCCGTCCGCTCATCCACGCGTGCGGTGACGAAGCAGGAGTTCGACCCTGAGGCCATCTTCGTCGTGGGCGGTGCGTCGACCACGTGCACGAAGGCCTCGTGGTCGTAGGCCGCGTGCAGCAGATCCATGGCCGAGGCCGTGGTCAGGGCCATGGTGGGCCGGGCATACGCGGTGACGAGCATCCCGCGCACCATCGGGGCGAGGTGCGGGGTGAAGAGGACCTGCGCGCCGAGGGACTGCTCCATCTCGGCGGTGTGCCGATGGCTGAGCAGCCCATAGGCGCTGAAGCCCTCGTCGACCTCGGAGAACTGGAGCCGTTCGGCCACGCCCCGTCCGGCGCCCGAGACCCCAGAGGCGGCATCGATGATGAGCCCGGTCGTCTCGATCGCCCCGGCATCGGCGAAGGGTCCGAGCCCAAGGATGGTCGCCGTCGGGTAGCACCCGGGGACCGCCACCAACGAGGCCCCGGCCAGCTCGGCCCGGTGACGCTCGACGAGGCCGTAGACCGCTTCCCCACAGAGCTCGGGCGCCTGATGGGCCTCGCCGTACCAGGTGGCATAGAGCTCCGGGGTCAGCCGGAAGTCCGCCCCGAGGTCCACGAGGTGGGGCACCGTGCCCATGAGTTCGGGCACCAGGGTCTGAGAGGCCCCGTGCGGCAGGGCCAGGAAGACCAGATCGCAGCCCTCAAAGGATTCCGGGGTGGTCGGGGCATAGGTCACCTTGGGGTACGCCGGCCCCAGCGAGGGGGTGTGCTCGGCCAGGGAGTTGCCCTCGTTGCGCTGGCCCGTGGCCACGACGACCTCGAAGGCCCCATGGCCGGCCAGCAGCCGCAGGAGCTCTGCCCCTGCATATCCCGATGCACCTGCCACGCCGATCTTCATATCGCAATTCTATACACGTGAGGGTATAGAATTGCAACGATTTCCTATGACCCGTCGTGCCTGGCTCCTGTTCTCCGCGCTGTGCGTGATCTGGGGACTCCCCTACCTGCTCACCCGGGTGGCGGTACGCCAGGTCGATCCAGGCACCCTCGTCCTCTTCCGGTGCGCCCCGGCCGCCCTGCTCCTACTCCCCTTCGCTGCGTTCAAGCGCACCCTCGGCCCCGCCTGGCGCAAGGTCGGCTGGGTGGCCCTCTACGCCGCCCTTGAGTTCGCCCTCCCCTGGCTGCTGATGAGCCAGGCCGAGAAGACCATCTCGAGCTCGCTGACTGCCGTCCTCGTGGCCTCGGTGCCGATCATGGCCGTGGTCCTCTATCGCTTCACCGGGGCCCATGAGCACCTGAGCCTCAAGCGCGGCTTCGGTCTGGTCCTGGGCGCGGCAGGCGTGGTGGTCCTCGTGGGGGTCGACGTGCGCGGCTCGAGCCTGGTGGCCGTGATCGAGATGCTGTTGGTCTGCGTCGGGTACACGATCGCTCCCCTCGTCATCTCGACCAAGCTCCACGATCTCTCCGGCGAAGGGGTGGTGAGCCTCGCGCTCGGCCTCGTCGCCATCGTCTACGCGCCCTACGGGTTGACCCACCTGCCCTCGACGATGAGTGCTTCGGTCACCTGGTCGGTGATCCTGCTCATCGCGGTGCCCACCATCATGGGCATGCTCGCCTTCTTCGCCCTCATCGTCGAGGCCGGCCCGGCCCGCTCGACCGTCGTGACCTACGTCAATCCCGCCATCGCGGTCTTGCTCGGCGTCCTGTTGCTCAATGAGCCGTTGACCGCAGGTCTCCTCATCGGCTTCCCGATGATCATCATCGGCTCGATCCTGGGGACGAGCACCGAGGAGCTCCCCGAGCTCGACGTGCACCAAGCAGGTTGAGCCCTACTGGCCGCCGGGGATCAGCGCAGAGTTGCGCCGAGGGCTTCGCCCGCAGCGATCATCTTCGTGCGCACCTCGGCCAGCTCGGCATCCGAGAGCGTCCGGTCATCGGCACACAGCCGGATCCGCACGGCGAGCGATCGCGCACCCTCGGCCACACCAGTGCCCCGGTAGACGTCGAAGAGCGCAACGTCTTCGGCCAGATCACCTGCAGCGTCTCTGATGGCGTCCACCAGACGGGCTGCGGGCGTCGCATCGTCGAGCACGAAGGCAAGATCAAGGTCCGAAGAGGGGAATCTCGAAGGCAACACGGCGCGCTCAGGACGAGGGGCGGCGTGGGCCAGCGCATCGACGTCGAGCTCGAGGATCCCGATGCGACGACCCTGTGCTCCAGGAGCCAACTGCTCGACCAACCCCGGGTCGACCTCGCCGACCGCACCGAGCAAGGCGCCGCTCACCGAGTCACGGACCAGGGCAGAGCGCGTGGGGTGCAGACCCGAGATCGCCGGACCCTGGTCGAGGACCGGGGACACAAGGCCAAGGGACGAGAACGTCACGTGAAGCGCGGCGACCGCCACCGATGCATCGTCACCTTCGCGGGCGAACAGCGCCATGGCCATCTCCGGCTCGATCGCCAGCTTGACCTCTGCACCGCCAGCAGATCCCGCACGAGCGGTGCGTGAACCCAGCCCAGCGTCGGGGTGGATGAAGACGTGGCCGATCTCAAAGAGTGCAAGGGCATCGGCCCGCCGCTCGGCGTTGTAGCCAACGGCGCGCAAGAGTCCGGGGAGCAGTGATCGCCGGAGGCGCGAGTCGTCCACACTGAGCGGGTTCGTCACCACGATCTCGGGCTCCTCGAGGCCAAGAAGGCCGAGCTCGCCTTCGCCCACGAGCGAGTCCGTCCATGCTTCAGTGGCGCCCAGACCGCTCAGGATCTCGCGCAGCACAGTGCGGCGCTGCTCCGCAGGATTGTGACGACCCGGTGCGGGCCACGACGGTGCGCTACGCGGGAGCCTCGAGTACCCATACGCACGGGCCACCTCCTCGATGAGGTCTGCCACACCGTGACTCCCCGAGCGGACGTCCGGTCGATTGGTGGGGATCTGAACGGCCAGAATCTCGCCGGTTGCCGAGGCGTCGAACCCGAGGGGCCGAAGCAGATCGGCAACCTCGTCGTGGGAGAACTCGACCCCCAGCATCGAGGTGACCCGAGCCAGGGGAAGATCCACCTGACGGCGACCCACTGTGCCTTCGGGCACGACGATGGTCTGCGGAGCGAGGGCTGTCTCTTA
>CAWUMT010000092.1:0-5593 GCA_963923735.1 uncultured Acidimicrobiales bacterium | reverse complement strand
ACTTGACGCCTGAGGTCCTCGGTGCCGGCGCACAGGGGTTCGAGGTGACTGATCACTTCGAGGTCCTGCGCGACTGGAACCGCACGCTCGCCGATGCTGGGTGGGCGGCACCTGCCTGGCCGCGCCAGTGGGGAGGCCGAGAGGCCTCGATCCCCGAGCAGCTGGCCTGGCATGAGGAGATGGCTCGCCATCACGCCCCAGGTCCCGTCAACGTGATCGGCGTGTCGAACATCGCGCCGGCGATCATGGCGTTCGGGACCGAGGAGATGAAGGAGTCGTTCCTCATCCCCATGCTGCGCGGGGATGAGATCTGGTCGCAGGGGATGTCCGAGCCCAACGCCGGCTCCGACCTCGCAAGCCTCCAGACCCGAGCGGTCCTCGATGGCGAGGACTTCATCATCAACGGCCAGAAGATCTGGAACTCCCTCGGCACCCACGCCGATCGCTGTCAGCTCTACGTCCGCACGGATCCCGAGGCGCCCAAGCACAAGGGCATCTCCTGCCTCCTTGTCGATCTCGACACCCCGGGCATCGAGGTGCGCGGCCTCAAGACCATGACCGGGGAGATCCCCTTCGCCGAGATCTTCTTCACCGACGTCCGCGTGCCGGCCTCCCGCCTCCTCGGCGAGCTCAACAAGGGGTGGTACGTGGCGATGACCACGTTGTCCTACGAGCGTGCCGGCGTGGCGCGTCTGCACCTGGGCCTCAGCGACACGCTCAACGAGCTGCTCGCCGATGCCCGCGCCAAGGGCCGGCCGGAGCTTGACGACCCGATCTACCGCCAACGCATCGCGGTGATCCATTCGAAGATCGCCGCCATGCGCTCCACGACCGATCGTGAGTTCGCAGCCCTCGGCGCAGGCAAAGAGCCCTCAGCCTCGCTCGGGGCCACGGCCAAGCTCCTGTGGTCCCAGACCTCTCAGTCCCTGGCTGAACTGGCGGTCGATTTGATGGGGTTGGACGCCCTCGACGACCAATGGGGCCATCGACTTCTCGGAGCGCAGTCCAACACCATCGCGGGCGGCACCACCAACATCAACAAGAACATCCTCGCCGAGCACGGCCTCGGCCTGCCTCGTTGAGCTCGCACTCGAAGCGGCACGCACCCCGGCGGTAGGGTCAGGGCGTGGGCCCGGGATCGAGACACCTGCGTCGACTCGTCGGTCGCTTGCGCACTTCGGGTCCGGACCCTTCGGAGCGGGCTGGGGTCACGAAGGCCGAATTCGACCGGCTCGAGGCGATCTTCGATGCCGAGTGGTACCTCGATGAGAACCCCGACGTCGCTGCATCCGACCACGACCCCTGGGCGCATTTCGCCGGCAACGGTCTCTTCGAGGATCGCAACCCCTCGCCGCTGTTTGACCCCCATTACTTTGCTCGTCACGGCGGAACGCCCGAGGGCACACCGAAGATCCTGCACTACCTGCGAGTCGGCGACGAGGGTCTCCGAACCGCCTCCGCCCTGTTCGACGTCGCCTGGTATCGATCTCAGGTCGGTCGAATCGAGGGGGTGACGCTCCTCGAGCATTACCTGGTCAATGGCCGGACTCGACCGATCAGCCCCAACCGGTTCTTGTCCCCTGCGTGGATCCTCAACGGCCTCGGGCGCGCCGGCCTCGGCGAGCGCACTCCCATGGAGCACTACGTCGCCCAAGGCCCTGACGGGGAGCTCGACCCTCATCCGTGGTTTGCCAACTCGGCGTATCGCCACCTTCAGGCCGACGTGCGAGATGCCGGGGTCCTGCCTCTTGCCCACTTCTGCGAGTGGAGCCAGAGCCAGGGGCGCCACGTCCATCGGTTCCTCGATCTCCTTGGGCCCAACTCGGTGATTGACACCGCAGTCACCTCCCCGGCCGGCGAAGTCGCCCTGATCGAGGTGGCCGAACTCGCCATCGTCCCGTGGCTGCGTGATGAGCCCCTCCCCACTGCCCTCGTCGAGCACCTCGCAACGGCACATCGAACCGCGGCACGGTCGCTCGCTCTCGACGCCACCGGACAGCTCTCGATCGACTGGGCTCGGCGAGCCAGGGAAGTCGACCTTGCCAGCTCCCCATCGCCGGTGGTTTCCGTGGTCATCCCCACGCTCGACCACGCAGGCGACGTGATCCGGTGCCTCGAGTCGATCGCGTCATCGAAGGACTCGACGCCCTGCGAGATCCTCCTCATCGACGACGGATCCTCTCAAGAAGATGCCGACCTGTTCGCGCTCCCCCGTGGACTTCGGGTCGTGCGCAACGATCCGAACCGGGGATTCGCACAGTCCTGTGCCCGTGGCGTGGAGGTCTCATCAGCCCCTGCGGTGATGTTCCTCAACAACGACACCGAGGTCCTCCCCGGCTGGCTGGACCACTCCACCAGCCTGCTGCTCGACGACACCCGTCACGCGGGGGCGATCGGCACGATGGTCCTTGCCGCAGATCTCGTCCTCCAAGACGCGGGCTGCCAGCTCGTCGGCGAGGGATGGCCCGTGCAGGTCGGCCGTTGGGAGAACCCGATGGACGCCACCTACAACCTTGTTCGCCCCATCACCTACGGATCAGGGTGCTCGCTGCTCGTCTCGCGCGAGGCGTTCGATGCGGTTGGTGGCTTCGACCCCCAGTTCGAACCTGCATTCTTCGAGGAGAACGACCTGTGTCGGATGATCGCCGGTGCCGGGTACGAGGTTCTCTACGAACCAGGCGCCGTGGTGATCCACCGCGAGGGCTCCACGCTCGGCCGCCAGGGCACCGAGGAGCGCGAGGCACTCTTCCAGCGCCAGGCGGAGCGTTACCTGGCCAAGTGGGAGGGCGTCGCCACCGACCTGCCTCCCCGCGGCACCCGTCCGTTCGACCTCGTCTTCGCCGAACCGTTTAAGGGTAAGTGCGTCTTGGTCATCGACCACCGACTCCCCGAGCCGAACCACGACTCGGGCTCGTTGCGCATGACGCAGATCCTCTTGGAGCTCAAACGGCAAGGGCGCACCCCGGTGGTGCTCTCCGCCTCGGACTTCGTGCGGGCCTCGAGTGCCGCCCTCCTCACGCGAGCAGGCATCGGTGTGCTGACCACCCACCTCGAGGACCCCGAGGTCTCCGAGATCCTCCGGCGGGTGCTCCCTGAGGTCGAGTTCGTCATCGTCTCTCGGCCCCATGTGGCCCTTGCCGCACTGCCGATGCTGCGAGAGCTCTATCCAGACACTCCCGTGGTCTTCGATTCCGTCGACTCCCACACCCTGCGAGCCGAGCGTCGCCACGCCCTCGAATCGACCGAGGATTCGGCGCGTGCGATCCAGGTGGCCCGCCTCGCCGAGCGTTCCATCCTCGAACAGGCTGACGTGGCGATCGCACTGAGCCTCGAGGACCAGGCTGCACTGGCGGACCTCTGCGACACGCCGCCTCCCTTCGTCCTGCTTCCCAACATCCATCCCGCGCTGGCGCCGGCGTCGGGACCTGAGCAGCGCCAGGGACTGCTCTTCGTCGGTGGCTACGAACACGATCCGAACGTCGACGGAGCGATCTGGTTCGTCTCCGAGGTGCTTCCTCTCGTCACGGCACAGGTCGGTGAGATCGAGGTCATCCTTGCCGGGTCGAAGCCCACGGCCGAGGTGCTGGACCTGCGCTCAGACTCGGTGGCGGTACCCGGATGGATCGAGGATCTCGGACCCCTCTACGAAGGAGCCCGGGTGGCCATCGCTCCGTTGCGCTTCGGTGCAGGCGTGAAGGGGAAGGTCGGCGAAGCCCTCGCCTTCGGCCTCCCCATGGTCTCGACCACCATCGGCGCCGAGGGCATGGGACTCACCCCCGGCGAGGACATCGAGGTGGCGGACGATCCCCAGTCCTTCGCCGATGCAGTGGTCCGTCTTCTGCGAGATGACGAACACTGGCGCCGGCTCTCCCTGGGAGGACGAGAGGCGATCGACCGTTCGATGGGCCTCGGTGCGGCAGAGCGCTCGGTGACGACGCTCCTCGAGACGGTGCACCAGGTCGATCGACGACTCGGGAGTGGCGATGGGGGCTGAGCAGGCCCTCCCCGAGGAAGGCCTCAGACGAGAGGTCGGCTTCGGTTCCCTGCTCTGGTTCTCGACGGGCACCACCCTTGGTTCAGGGTGGCTGTTCAGTGCCTTCGTGGCACTCTCCATCGCCGGCCCCGCCGTCCTGATCTCCTGGTTCATCGCCACGGCGATGATCCTGCTCCTCGCACTCATCCATGCCGAGCTCGGCGCGATGTTCCCCGAGTCGGGCGGCACCGGGCGCTACCCGGGGCACGCCTTCGGCCCGGTCGCCGAGGCGACCTTCGGCTGGTTCTCCTACCTGCAGGCCTCGACCATCGTGCCCATCGAGATCCTCGCCGCCATCCAGTACCTCTCGACCGCCTCGTGGGCGCACGGGCTCTACAACTCCGACCGCCACGCCCTCAGCGGGTCGGGCGCCCTGCTCGCCGTCGCGCTCATGGGTGCCTTCGTGTTGGTCAACCTGCTCGGGATCGGCCGGCTCACCCGAGCCAACTCCGTGGTGACCATCTGGAAGGTGGCCATTCCCACGCTGGCCGTCTTGGCGTTGGTGCTCACCAACTTCCACGGCTCGAACTTCTCTGCCGTCGGAGGATTCTTCCCCTCCACGGGCTCCACGCTCGAGGGCATCCTGCTGGCCATCCCGTCTGGCGGCATCGTCTTCGCGCTCATGGGGTTCGAAGGTGCACTCCAGGTCGGCGGAGAGTCCGCCAACCCCGGACGCGACCTCCCGCGTGCAGTGATCGGCGGCATGCTGCTGTGCGCGGCGATCTACATCGCCGTGCAGATCGCCTTCATCGCCGCCCTTGAACCGTCCTCGCTCGCACACCTCACCACGTGGTCACAGCTCGGAAAGGGCACGTCGATGGCCCAGGCCCCACTCTTCGAGCTCTCCCTCATGGTCGGTCTCGGATGGCTGGCATGGCTCTTGCGCGTTGATGCAGTGATCTCGCCGTCGGGAACCGGGATGCTGTATCTCACCGGCGCCTCTCGTCTCGCCTTCGGCCTCGCCCGCGACGGCTACGTCCCCAAGGCCCTCGCCACCGAGACTCGACGCACCGAGGTCCCTCGGATCGGCATCGTGGTCACTGCGATCCTGGGGCTTGCCTTCATGCTCCCCTTCCCCTCGTGGACCAAGTTGGTCAACGTGGTGACCGCCGCGGCGGTCCTGATGTACGCGGGCGCCCCCCTCGCCCTCGGGGCGCTGCGGCGCACTCGGCCCGAGGCGACGCGTCCCTATCGGTTGCGTCTGGCACCGCTGCTCGCACCACTGGGATTCGTGGTGGCCAACTTCATCGTCTACTGGACCGGCTGGCAGACTGTCTCGACGTTGATGGTCGCCCTCCTGCTCGGCTGGGGCCTCATGGCGCTGTCCCGGGCCGGCAAGTTCGACGAGCGTCCACCGGTGCTCGACTTCTCGGCCTTCGCCTGGCTCGCCCCCTACCTCGTGGGCATCACGCTGTGCTCCTACTTCGGTGGGTTCGGGCCGGGAGGGATGCTCGGCGGGGTGGGCCCCTTCGCCCACATCCTCGTGGGTGGCCAAGGTCAGCTCGGCCTGTGGTCTGTCTCTTATACACATCTCCGAGCCCACGAGACCAGAGAGGATCT
>CAWUMT010000091.1:0-5600 GCA_963923735.1 uncultured Acidimicrobiales bacterium | reverse complement strand
GATCCTCTCTGGTCTCGTGGGCTCGGAGATGTGTATAAGAGACAGGGCAAGGACCGCCGGATGCCCATCACCAACCGCTATCGGCCCTGAATCGACCCCTTGATTCTCCCGATGTTCGGGGGGCTTGACGGCACCCGTACACTGTTCTCCGCAACAAGACGCCCCCGGCTCCTCTCTCAGAGGCGTGGCGGGGGCTTCAGTCACTCCGGAGGCCCCAAGCACCGAGTGGCGCCGAGAGGGAGAAGGCACGTGGCCAAAGAGCGCATTGAACGGGATGATGAGGACCTCGTCAGGCTGTACCTGACGGACATCGGTCAGTACCCGCTGCTCACCAAGGACGACGAGGTCCGCCTCGCTCAGGAGATCGAGAACGGTCGCGAGGCCCAGGAGAAGCTCGACGCCAACGCCAAGATGACCGCGGCGGAGAAGCGCAAGATCCGCATGGAGGCCAAGCGCGGCGAGGCCGCCACCCAGACCTTCGTGCAGTCGAACCTGCGCCTCGTCGTCTCCATCGCCAAGAAGTATCAGGCCTCGGGTCTGCCGCTCCTCGACCTCATCCAGGAGGGCAATCTCGGCCTCATGCACGCCGTCGAGAAGTTCGACTGGCGCAAGGGCTTCAAGTTCTCGACGTACGCCACCTGGTGGATCCGTCAGGCCATCACCCGAGGCATCGCCAACACGGGCCGCACCATCCGACTCCCGGTGCACGCCGGTGACACGCTGGCGCGAGTCCAGAAGGCTCAGGCTCGCCTTGAGCTGAAGTTCGGCCGTCCCGCCACCCTCGCCGAGCTCGGCGCCGAGGTCGAGATGCCCGAGGACAAGCTGATCGAGGCGCTGCGCTTCCGTGCCGAGCCGTTGTCGCTCTCCGAGCCGCTCCGAGAGGACGGCGACGCAGAGCTCGGCGACGTGGTCGAGGACCGCTCGGCGGAGTCCCCCTTCGAGGTGGCTGCCGTGGCGCTGCTCCCCGAGGAGATCCAGCGTCTGCTCTCACCGCTCGATGAGCGTGAGCGTGAGATCCTCCGACTTCGCTTCGGCCTCGACCGCGGCGAGCCCCGCACCCTCGAAGAGGTCGGCGAGCACTTCAACCTCACCCGAGAGCGGATCCGTCAGATCGAGGCTCGGGCGATGTCCAAGCTGCGTCACCCGTCTTCGGACACCGGCGCACGCGACCTGCTCACTGTCTGATCTAGGTTCGGAGACATGAAGAAGTTCCTGCTCCTCATCCTCATCGTCGCAGTGGGCGTGGGCCTCGTGGCCGCCAAGCGCCTCCGCGACTCGCAAGCCTGAGACACTTCCCTCCGTCGGACTGAGGTCCGACGTGCGGAGACTCAAGCGGCGCGTGGTCCGCGCCGCAGCAGACGCGTGAGCGCGAAGGCTGCGGCACCGAGCAGCGCCAAGCCGCCTGCGGCCAAGGGCGTCCGCTTCGAGACTCGATCACGAAGGCGCACCGGCTTGGTGAAGCTCATGACCTCCCAGCCGTGCTCCTCAGCCAGCTTGGCCAAGACCCGATCGGGGTTCACGGCGAAACCGTGGCCCACCGCGGCAAGCATGGGAGCGTCGGTGGCTGAGTCCGAATAGGCAGAGGAACCTGTGAGCGAGATTCCCGTTCGCTCTGCCAGCTCGGTGATGGCGATGGCCTTGTTCTCCCCGTAGCAGTAGAAGGCCATCGTGCCCGTGTAGCAGTCCTGGTCATCGACCTCGGCGCGCGACGCGAGCGCGCCGTCGACGCCGAGCATCTCCGCCAACGGGATGACGATCTCTTCAGGTGCTGCCGAGACGAGGTAGATGCGATCGCCATTGGCGCGGTGATGCTCCATGAGCTCGAGCGCCTCGGCGAAGATCAACGGCTCGATCGTCTCCATCAGGGTCTCGCGCACGATCGAGCGCACCTGGGTCCGTGACCACCCACGAGTGACTTCGAGCATCGACTCGCGGACCTTGTTGAGCTTCTCTTCGTCTGCACCGAACTGCAGGAAGATCAATTGCTGTGCCACTGCCTTGACCATCGTCCGGCGGGTGATCAGGCCTTCCCTGCGAAGGTGGGGGCCGAACGCCACGATCGACGCCTTGGCGATGACCGTCTTGTCGAGGTCGAAGAAGGCAGCGTTCACACCGTCAATGCTAGGAGCGATTCTGCGCTCCACCGCGCCGGGTTGCTCAGGAACCGATGAGGATCCGCGTCAGCTCTGCGTCCGCACCGTCGGTGATGAGGAGCAGGATCTCGTCTCCTTCGTGGAGCACGGTGTCGGAGCGAGGCGTCACGAGCCGACCCTCACGAAGGGCGGCCACGATGGTGGCATCGGCGGGAAGCCCGAGTTCACCGATGGCCGATCCGACCGCCGGAGACGAGGCGGCGAGGGTGACCTCGACGAGCTCGGCTTGGCCGTGCTCGAACTGGAGCAACCGCACAAGTGAGCCGACCGAGACCGCTTCTTCAACGAGGGCGGTCAACTGCTGAGGGGTCGACACCGAGACGTCTACACCCCAGGACTCGTTGAAGAGCCACTGGTTCTTCGAGTTGTTCACTCGGGCGATCACGCGCGGGACGGCGAACTCCTGCTTGGCCAACAGCGAGATCACGAGGTTGTCCTCGTCATCGCCGGTGGCGGCCACCATCACGTCGATCTCGTTGCACGCGGCGTTCTGGAGCGAGGCCACCTCGCACGCGTCGCCGGCGACATAGGAGACGCGCTGGTTGGATGCCATCTTGTCGACGAGCGCGAGATCGCGCTCCATCACGGTGACCTCGTAGCCCTTGTCAGCGAGATCCTCTGCGATGGCGATGCCGACCGATCCGGCCCCTGCGATCATGATCTTCATCAGGCACCTTCTCCGAGCTTCTCTGCCAACGCGCCCGCCCCGTCTGCGCTTAGGGCGAAGATGATCGAATCACGCTCCTGGCCGACCATCTCGGTGGCATCGAGCCGCACCGAGCCGGCGCGGTTGACGCCCACCACCTTGACCTTGGTCGGCACCTCAAGTTCGGCCAGTGGACGACCGGCCCAGGAGTCGGGAAGAGGCTGTTCGACGATGTGCAGCGTGGCCGACGCGTCGGTCCACGAGGTTCGGGTCTCCGCCGGCACCAGCCAGCGGTGCACCTGGTCGATGGTCCACGTCACCGTGGCCACCGTCGGGATGCCGAGGCGCTGGTAGATCTCGGCCCTGCGGGGGTCGTAGATGCGGGCCACCACCTGGGGGATCTGGAAGGTCTCCCGTGCGATGCGCGCGCAGAGGATGTTGGAGTTGTCCCCACTCGTCACCGAGGCGAGGGCATCGGCTCGGTCAGCTCCTGCTTCGAGCAGGGTCTCTCGGTCGAACCCGGAGCCGATGAGAGTGCGACCTTCGAAGGAGGCGCTCAGGCGCCGAAAGGCCTTGGCGGACTTGTCGATGACGACCACATCGTGGCCCTCAGTCGAGAGGGTCGAGGCGAGGCCTGAGCCGACTCGGCCACATCCGATGATCACGACGTGCATCCGCAGATCCCATCACGGAATGTGGGGGTTCCGCAACGTTGTCTTCCTCCGCAGGAAGGGTGCGCTCCCAACTGGCGCCACCAGCACGGGCCTAGAGTGTCCTCCCATGGCCGGGCAGCCGTTGGAAGAAGGATCAGAATCTCGGTTCGCGCCTTCGAGGACCATCGCGAGGAACCTGGCCAAGCAGTATCCCGAGACCTTCGGGTACCGGGTGAAGAACGCGTTGCTGGGTAAGCCCCTGGCCACCGAGCAACTCGAATCCGAGCGGCTGTCGAAGCCCGTGGCCCTCGGCGTGCTTGCGCCGGACTGCATCTCGTCCTCGGCCTACGGCGCAGAGGAGATGCTGACCCAGCTGACCCCCTATATCGGGCTCGCTGCGTTCACTCTAATCGTTCCGATCACCTTCGCCATCTTGGGCGTCCTGTTCTTCGTGACCATGTCGTACTTCGACGTCATCGGTGCGTACACGAAGTTCGGCGGTTCCTACATCGTCTCAAGGGACAACTTCGGCTACAAGATCGCCCAGATTGCGGCGGTCGCACTGCTCATCGACTACACCGTCACCGTCGCCGTGCAGACCTCGGCAGGAACCGCAGCCCTGACCTCAGCCGTGCCGTCACTGAGCTCGTACACACTCGAAATCACCTTGGCCGTCGTGGCGCTGCTGATCTACGGCAACCTGCGAGGCATCAAGGAAGCAGGGAAGTTCTTCGCCTTCCCCACTTACTTCTACATCTTCGCCCTCGGCGCGGTGATCCTGATCGGTGTGGCCAAGAAGGTCTTCGGCACGCTCAGTGTGCTGCCGATCCCCAATCACTCGCAACTCTTCGACGGCAAGTTCGGCATGTCGGGTTCCGGAATGTTGATGGGCCTTGCCTACCTCCAGCTGCTGCGCTCCTTCGCCAACGGAGGCTCCTCGCTGACCGGTCTGGAAGCCATCAGTGACTCGGTGGCTGCCTTCAGGAAGCCCGAGTCCCACAATGCCCGCCAGACGCTGATCGTCATGTCGGTCGTGCTCAGCTTCTTGGTACTCGGCACTTCGCTCCTGGCCAGCTGGACCCATGCGGTTCCGTTCGCCTCGGGAACGCCGACGGTGGTCTCTCAGGAGGTCAAGGCGGTTCTCGGCACCGGAGTCTTCGGTCACGTCTTCTTCCTCGTCGTGCAGTTCGGCACGATGCTGATCCTCTACACGGGCGGCAACACCTCGTTCAACGGCTTCCCGTTCCTGGCCAACTTTGTGGCTGGCGACCGCTTCCTCCCCATCCAGATGACCAAGCGAGGGCACCGCCTGGCCTTCTCCAACGGCGTTATCGTCCTCGGCGCAGTGGCCATCATCCTGGTCATCGCCTTCGACGCCCAGGTCTCCGGTCTGGTCTCGCTCTACGCCGTCGGCGTGTTCACTGGATTCACCATGGCCGGCTTCGGGATGGTCAAGCACCACCTGGACCGCAAGGACAATCCGAAGTGGCGTCGTGGCGTCATCATCAATGGCATCTCGGGTGGTGTCTCTCTGCTCGTGGTGATCATCTTCATCGCTGCCAAGTTCCGTGAGGGCGCCTGGCTGATCGTGGTGATCGGTCCGATCCTCTATCTCTTCCTCCTTCGACTCAACAAGCAGTACAAGGCCGAGGAGGCGATCCTGCGTGCACAGGGACCGGCCACCCAGGAAAAGGTCCGCTACAAGCACCAGGTCCTCGTTCTCGTCGATCGTTACGACCTCGCCACTGCACGGGCGATCTCCTATGCACGCACGCTCTCGCAGCACTCTCGAGCGGTTCACTTCGACATCGACCCCACCATCACGGCCGAGTTGCGTTCACAGTGGGCCGAGGTCGGTCCGCGCTGGCTGCCGCTCGACATCATTGAGTGTCCTGACCGTCGTCTTGAGCGCGCCACGCTCGAACTCGTCGCCGACGAGGTGGCGGACGAGCAGACGGAGGTCACGATTCTGTTGCCACGACGTTCCTTCGGCTCGCGTCTCAGTCGTATCCTTCATGACCGCACCGCGGACGCCATCTCGGCGGCCGTCTCGGTCGTGCCGAATGTCAGCGCCACCATCATCCCGTTCAACTTGGTCGACCTCCAGCGCGGCGAGCGCCTCGAGGAAGAGATGCAGTCAGGGGCGAG
>CAWUMT010000090.1:0-5697 GCA_963923735.1 uncultured Acidimicrobiales bacterium | reverse complement strand
AGATCCTCTCTGGTCTCGTGGGCTCGGAGATGTGTATAAGAGACAGGGACTCGACGCCCTCGCTCGGACTGAGTCTCGTCCGTGACCTCGTGCGGTCTCAGCTCGAGGGCGAGATCGCCATGGAGTCGGTCGACGTGGGGGAGGGCGGCGGGACCAGAGTCACGCTTCGCATCCCTCGTCGGCTGGACGCGCCTCGATGAGGCGGTGCGCTTCGGTGACTCAGAGCTGCTGGGCCTGCAGGGCACGACGACGAGCGGCGAGCCACTGCTTGCGCAGCTTGCGGCGCTCGTCCTCGGAGGTCGCTCCCCAGACACCTGACTCCTGGTTCGTGGCCAGCGCGAACTCGAGGCAGGACTCGAGTGCGTCGCACTGGTTGCACACGCGCTTGGCTGCCTCGATCTGGTCCACTGCCGGTCCGGTTGAACCGATGGGGAAGAACAGGTCGGGCTCAGCGCTGCGGCAGGCCGCCAAATCGCGCCAGTCGTCCGCGCTCCAGTCGACAGTGCGGTTCCAGGTGAGGGCCATGGGCTCGTTCCTTCAAAGCAGGGGTGGGGGAGGGGTTGTGCACTCGTTCACAAGTGAGCGAGCAGGGAGAACTTACCGACGGCTCCCTCGCGGATCAAGGGGTTTTCGCGAATTCGTCAAGGAATCATCACAATGGGCCTGACCCGGATTCTGGGGCACCGGGGAGCCGCCCAGGAGCACCCCGAGAACTCCCTTGCCGCCTTCGCCGAGGCCAGACGCCTCGGGGCGGACGGCGTCGAACTCGACGTGCGGCGCAGCCTCGATGGTGGCCTGGTGGTCGCCCACGACCCCGTCCTCAAGGGGGTGGGGACCATCGCCGAGCTCCGGGTGGCTGAGGTCCCCACCTCGATCCCCCTCCTCGACGCTGCCCTCGAGGCCTGTGGGGAGATGTACGTCAACGTCGAGCTCAAGTTCGACGGCGGGGAGGGCCCCGATGCCGCCGAGGCCTTCGCCGCCGAAGTCCTGGCCTGCTCCCTTGAGCTCAAAGAGCGTGAGGACCTCCTCTTCAGCTCCTTCGCCCCTGAGGTGCTCTCGGCCCTCCGCCGCCTGGATTCGGAGATCAGCCTGGGCCTGCTCCTCGACTACGTCCAGGACCCGGCCGACTTCGTCGAATTCGCGGTGGACGCGGGGTTCGACGCCCTCAATCCCTTCGTAATGACCCTGAGGGACGAAACGATCGAGCGATGCAAACAGGCTGGATTGGGCCTCAATCTGTGGACCGTCAACGGCCCGGGGGACCTTGAGCACCTCTTCGCCGCCCATGTGGACTCCGTCATCACCGACGACGTCGCGCTGGCGGTCCGAATTCGGGCAAACGGGGCCTGATCGTCAAATGGCAGAGGGGCTCAAGAAGCCCCTAGATTGGGCGCCATGAACGTTGTTGTCTGTGTCAAGCAGATCCCGGACCCGGCGGCTCCCCAGTCGCTCGAGCCAGGATCCAACACCCTCGATCGTTCCGGGAAGCTCATCCTGGACGACTCCGACGCCTACGGCGTGGAGATGGCCCTCCAGCTGGCAGAGCAAGCCGGCGGCGGAGAGGTCACCCTCGTCTCGATGGCCCCGAACGGCGAGACCGCCGGCCTGCGCACCGCGTTGGCCATGGGTGCGGCCTCGGCGGTGCTGGTGAGCGACGACGCACTCAAGGGTGCCGACGCGCTGACCACCGCCAAGGTGCTCGCCGCAGCGATCAAGCGGTCGAACCCCGATCTCATCGTGGCGGCCACCGAGTCCTCTGACGGCTACACCGGCACCACGCCGGTGCAGGTCGCCGAGATCCTCGGGCTTCCTTCGATCACCTTCGCCAAGTCGGTGGCCATCGACGGTTCCACTGTCAAGGTGGACCGCCAGACCGAGGCTGGCTACGACGAGGTCACCGCACCGCTGCCCGCAGTGGTCACCGTGACCGCCGGTGTGGTCGAGCCCCGCTACCCCTCCTTCAAGGGCATCATGGCGGCGAAGTCCAAGCCGATCGACACGGTCACCCTTGGTGACCTCGGCGTCGCCGCCGCTGGCTTCGGTCAGGAGATCACCTCGGTGACCGATGCCGAGGCCCGTGCCGCTGGTGAGGTCGTCGTCGACGACGGCGAGGGCGCCGCACGCCTCCTCGCCTACCTCGAGCAGCTCAAGCTGGCGTAGTCCGAACCGACCCTTTTACGAGAAGAGAGACAAGAACATGGCGATCTCCAAGATCTGGGTCGTGGCCGAGCCGACGGAGGCTGGTCTGACCAACACGACCCTCGAGCTGCTCACCGCAGCTCGCTCCCTTGCTGGCACCGTCGAGGTGGTCACCTGGGGCCCCAACGCCGCACAGAGTGCCGCGGTGGCCGGCGAGTACGGGGCCAGCGCCCTGCACGACGTCGGTGACCTCGGCCAGAGCCTGCCCGGCACCTCGGTGGCTTCGGCCATCGCAGGTGCGATCGCGGCCGGTACCGGCCCCGATGCGATCCTCATCCCAACGAGCTACGACGGCCGTGACATCGCCGGTCGCCTGTCGGCCAAGTGCGACCTGCCGGTCCTCACCAACATCACCGGTCTCGAGGGCGGCGACGCCCTGACCACCCAGCACCCCGTGTTCGGTGGCGAGAAGATCGTGGCCGCCCGCTTCACCGGTTCGGGCCCCGGCATCTTCGTGGTCCGTGCCAAGTCCTTCACCGCCGAGCCCTCGGGCGGCGGTGCAGCATCGGTGAGCCCGCTGGCTGTCGGCGACCTCGGCGCAACCAACGCGGCGACCGTGACGGCCCGTCACGTCGAAGAGCGCACCGGTCCGAAGCTCGACGAGGCCCCCGTGGTCGTCTCGGGTGGACGTGGCCTCGGCGAGGCCTCGGCCTACGCCATGGTCGAGGAGTTGGCCCGCCTGCTCAACGGAGCGCCGGGTGCGAGCCGTGCCATCGTCGACGCGGGCTGGGTCCCGTACTCGAACCAGGTCGGCCAGACCGGCAAGACCGTCAAGCCCGACCTCTACCTGGCGTGCGGCATCTCGGGTGCCACCCAGCACATGGTCGGCATGAAGGGCTCGAAGAACATCGTGGCCATCAACAAGGACCCCGAGGCTCCGATCTTCACGATCGCCGACCTCGGCATCGTGGGCGACGTCCACAAGGTCATGCCGGCACTCATCGAGCTGCTCAAGGCTCGCTGAACCGGCGCTGGGCAGGATCGCCCAGCAGCAGCATCTGAAGAAGGCCCCGACGTGTTCGTCGGGGCCTTCTTCGTTGCGGGTGGTCCCTCGGTCCCCGAGAGGGCCCTTGTAGCCTCGCAGGGGTCTCACCATGCTGTTTCCGACGACTGACTTCGCGATCTTCTTCCTGATCGCCTTCTCCATCGCCTGGGCGCTCAGCCCGTATCCGGCCCCGTGGAAGCTCAGCCTGCTGGGCCTGTCGTACTTCTTCTACGGCTGGTGGGATCCGGGCTTCATCCTGCTCTTGGTGGCCGAGACGGCCATCGCCCACGTCGGGGCCCGGGCGATCCATCGCACGCAGGATCCCCGGCATCGAAAAGCCATCCTGATCGGCACCATCGTGGTGCTCCTGGGGATCCTCGGGTACTTCAAGTACGCCGGGTTCCTGACCGTCAACGTGGACAACCTGACCCGTGCCGTGGGGCTTGGGAACCTCCTGCCACTGATCCAGCCCACCCTGCCGGTGGCCATCTCGTTCTTCACCTTCATGGCGATCAGCTACGTGATCGACGTGTACCACCGTCAGCTCGAACCGGCGACGCCGTTGGACCTGGCGGTCTACCTCGCCTTCTTCCCGCACTTGGTGGCCGGACCGATCGTGCGCGGTGGCGAGCTGCTTCCCCAGATTCGGACGCGACGCGACGCTCGGCACATCGACTACTCCCGCGCGGGTCAGCTCATCCTGCGGGGCATGTTCAAGAAGGTCGTGGTCTCTTCGTATCTGGCCACCCACATCGTCGATCCGGTCTTCACGAGTCCGAAGTCCCACTCGGCACTCGATGCGATCTTCGCCACCTGGGGCTATGCCGCGCAGATCTATTGCGACTTCTCGGGGTACACCGACATCGCCATCGGCCTCGCCCTACTGCTCGGGATCCGCTTCCCGGTCAACTTCGACCAGCCTTATCGGGCGATCAACCTGCAGGACTTCTGGCGACGTTGGCACATCACGCTGTCTCGCTGGCTGCGGGACTACCTCTACATCCCCCTCGGCGGCAACCGGGGCTCTGAGGCGTTCGTGGCCCGCAACATCATGGCGACCATGATCTTGGGCGGCTTGTGGCACGGGGCCAACTGGACCTTCCTGATCTGGGGCGCCCTCCATGGTGCAGGCCAGGTGGTGGGTCACGTCCGGCGATCACGACGAGTAGCGGCGGGGATCATCGATCCTCCACCCACCAGGTGGCGCCACGCCTGGCAGGTCTTCTGGACCTTCCAGTTCGTCTGTTTGGCCTGGATCTTCTTCCGCGCCACTTCCGTGCACAACGCCTTCGACGTGATCGGTCAGGCCTTCACCGGATGGGGGACTGCCTCGACCCTCATCTCCCCGTTGCTGATCGTGACCATCGCCGCGGTCATCGCCGTCCAGCAGCTCCCGGCACGTCTGGGGGATCGCCTGGCTGCGGAGATCTCGAACACCAAGCTGTGGATCCAGGTCGGGATCGGCGCCCTCGCCCTCCTGGCAATCACCACCTTGGGTCCGACCGGCGTGGCCCCCTTCATCTACTACCGCTTCTAGAGGGAATGCTCCGAGGTGACCCCTTGTGCCCCTATGAGCGCTCCTAGCATCAAGGGCGTGGTCCACTCCTCGATTCGTGCGGTTCGCCCATGAGCGAACCCCCCACTCAGGAGTTCGACGACCACGAACCGATCGCCTCTGACGAACAGCGAGCCACCCATCCTTCGGTCCACTGGCAGCTGGGCCGCAGGACGCTGCCGTGGCCCAAAGTCCTCGGACTCATGGGCGCGGTGCTCGCCGTCTGGCTGGTCTTGAACTCGACGACCCTGCTGCACAACGCCGAGGTCTCACCGGTGGGTGCCCGGCGCAGCCTTTCGATGGCCCTGCTGCGCCCCATCGCCTCGGTGGCCAACGCGCTGCAGATCTCTGAGCTTGAGAAGGGGGCGAACCTCGCGCTCGGGCGCACCGCGCTCGGGGCGGAGCAGACTCACATCTTGAAGACGGCGGGGCCAGTGCCGAAGAAGCAGAGGCCGACCAAGGGTGGAGTGACCACCACGACCGTCGACCCACTCAAGGGGGCCTCGGCCGCGGCGCCGGCGCGGATCCTGCTGCTCGGCGACTCGCTCGGCCTCGACCTCGGGGGGTCGCTCCAGAACGCGTTGGCCTCCACGGGCATCGTCTCGGCCACTCTGGACGGCAAGGAGTCCACGGGGCTCACCCGGCCGGACTACTTCGACTGGCCGGCACAGCTCAACAGCGACATGAACGCACTGCACCCCCAGGTGATCGTGGCCATGATGGGCGCCAACGATCCGCAGGACTTCTTGATCCCGGGTTCTTCCAACATCGGGTATGGCACCGATGCGTGGAAGGCCGAGTATGAGAAGCGCGCCGTGGCCTTCATGCAGGAGGCCACCTCTCAGGGCGCCAAGCTCGTCTGGGTCTCGCTTCCCTCGATGCGGGACCCCGCCCTCAACGCCAAGATCACCACGGTCAACGAGCTGCAGAAGCAGGCCGCCCAGCAGGTGCCCGGCGT
>CAWUMT010000089.1:0-5701 GCA_963923735.1 uncultured Acidimicrobiales bacterium | reverse complement strand
CAAGGAGTATCGTCGGCAGCGTCAGATGTGTATAAGAGACAGCTCTGCAGCAGCGCAAGGAGTAGCGCTCAGCCCGCTGAATGACGCCGCCTCCGATGCACTGCGGATCGAGCGTCTCGCCAGTTTGGGGATTCGGACCTAGTAGCGCCTCGCACTCAGGCGGGCCAGCGGTCCCGAGGGCGGCGCTCTTCGACGCCGACGGGCTGGGGTCGTGCCCAGGAGCGACGCCAGGTGGAGGCCTCGGGGCCGTGGGTGAGGGAGCGATCGGGGGAGCGACGAGCGGTGTAGTAGTCAGTGGCGACCTCTCGCCCCAGCAGGGCGACTGCGTCTTCGATCCGTGCCCCCATGCGGCGGGCGTCTTCACCCTCTTCGGCAGTTAGGGGTCGGCCGAACGTCACCGAGACGGGGTGGCGGCGCAAAGTAGCCGTGCGGCGCGCCTCGGCACCCGAGCCACCCGCTGGGCGCTCTGGGTCGCCGGGGGACTTCGGCAGGATCCTCGAGGTCCCTTCGATCCAGATCGGGATCACCGGGGCGCCGGTACGCACCGACAGATAGGCGGCACCCCCCTTGAACTCGGTCATCCATCCGTCGGAGGAGCGCCCACCCTCGGGGTAGATCACCACGCTCCACCCGTCGCGCAGCAGCTCGAGGGCCTTCTCCGCAGAACGCCGCGAGACCTTCGAGCGCTCGATGGGGATGGCGCCCAAGACGAGCGACATCACGGTGGCTTTAGTGGTCGTGTCGAAGAAGTAGTCCGAGGCTGCCGCGACCACGAGGCGGTGGCGGAACTTGGCCGGGATGGCCCGGAGCAGCACGGCGGTGTCGAAGTGCGAGTTGTGGTTGGCGGCGAAGATCATCGGGCCGTCCATGCGCTCAAGGGCCTCGGCGCCGAGCACCGAGCTCGGCGCGATCAGCTCGGTCACCGGATTCGAGACGAAGTCCACCAGCGCAGCGCGTGTGAGCCGCGCCGGGTAGCGACGGGCCCAGTCGGTGTCGTAGTCGAGCCCCACACGGCGCTTCTTGACGGGACGCTCCAGGGTCCCCGGCCAGGTCGGCTTGCCCAGGGGGAAGGGAAGCAGGCCGAGCTTCTTCAGGGGCTTCACGTGACGTCCGCCATCAGGAGCGGGGGCGTGTGCAGGTGCGTGATCGACGGCGAAGGGCCGACCACGTCGCGTGCGATCTCCAGCGCGTCGTCGAAGGTGCTGGCCGGGTGGAACCCGAGACGGCGCACCGTGGCCGGATCGCCCCCGACGATGATGACCTTGCCCAGGTGGTCAAGACCGTGGCTGATCCAGTACCACATGTAGAACGGGTGGACCCCGTGATACGCATGGCCCGTGCGATAGAGGTGGCGGTACCACGGGTCCGTGGCGAAGGCCTCCTCGTAGCGTTCGTGCATGACCTGGGCATCGGTGGTCTCGGTGAGAACCTGTTCGAAGAAGTCGATGTAGCTCGGGTGGTGTCCGGGGTGGAACTCAGGGCGGGTCGGGTGGAACATGATCGCCACACCGCCCTCACGCACGACGGGGCGGCCCTTGTACATGTTGAAGAAGTACCCGAGACCGAGACACGCCACGAGGATCGGGTTGAGGATCGAGTTCACGTTGTAGGGGCTGATGTAGGGCAGGCCCATGGTGACGATGTCGGTCTGGCCCTCGACGGCCACGCCCTGCTGGGCCCAGACGTCCTCGAGGATCCGCTCGTGGACGGCCTCGACCTCGCCGGCATAGACCGAGCGCAGCGCATGGGGGCTGCGGATCGAGTGGAAGATCTGGCGGGCCATCTTGGGTGGAGCGAGATCCAACGCGCGCTTCGTCACGTTGTAGGTCGCACGGTCGCGGAGGTTCCACTCCCACTCGCGCTTCTGGAGGAACGAGAAGTTTTCCGGGAAGGTGTCGGTGTTGAGCGTGGTCTCGATCTGGAAGATCTTGATGCCGGCGTCCTTGATGAGCCGGCCCATGCGCCAGTTCGCAGAGTGGAGCTCAGAGGAGGGCGCGTGCATGAAGGACTTCGAGTGCTTCATGGTCTCAGGGTTGTGGTGATGGCGCAGCGACTTGTACGAGGCCAGCCCGGTGGCCACCGACTTGTGCCCACCGTCCATAGCCACGAGGTTGATGTTGACGTAGACGAGCAGGTCGGACTCTGCGGCGCGCTTGTTGATCTCGACGTCCTCGCCGTGCTTGGTCTGGCCGAGATACGTCAGCGCGTCGGGGTCCTCTGCGTCGTGCTGGAGGAGTGCGCCCTGGGGGGCGAAGGCGTCGTAGACCCGATTGCCGAGCGCGTGGCGCAGCTCTGGCTCAGTCATCCGGCGGTGGAGCGCGAGTGCGGCGATGAGCACCACGTCGTCGACACCGGCCTCTGCGGCGGCATCGAGGACTGCCTCGATGACCATCTGGCGCACGTCAGGTGCGGCCATTGGGGGGAGGGGAAGCGAGATGTCGTCGAAGCAGATCGTCAGCTTCATCCCCGAGAACAGCAGGGCCGACAGGGGCTCTGACTCACCGGTGGGGTGCTCGAGGGCGTGGCGGATTGCGCCTTCGGGGTCCTCCAAGGCGTCGAAGGGCTCGGGCGCGTAGATGATGCGGCTGCCCGCAGGGAGGCGCTGGGTCATGAAGCCCTCGCCGTTCCACATCAGCGTCGGCGGAGTGGAGCGATCCACCTCTAGAACGAAACCAGGTCGGCGAGCCATCAGTCCTCCCGAGGAGCCTTCGCCCGCCGAGCGCGGGCATCGAACACGATCTTGATTGCGCCGCGAGGACCGGCCGCACCGGCGTGGGCCAAGGCTTCCTCGTAGCGGTCGAGCGGGTACTTGGCCGAGACGAGTCGTCCCGTGCCCTTGAGCTGGGCCATTTCGAGAGCGAGATCGAAGGTGCGTTCCGCGCCCTTGGCCGTCTCCTCGAGCCCGTAGGCATAGGCACCCACCATGGCCACCTCTCGGTGCCAGAGGGGCGCGAGATCCACGCTGACCTTGCCGGGCATGCCGACGACCACGACCCGACCACCCGGAGCGGTCATCGAGAGGGACTCGTGCAGCGACTCAGAGGAACCCACGCAGTCGAGGACCACGTCGGCCCCGCCGGTCAGCAGCTTGGCCTGGCCCGAAGGCGAGCCCACCACACCCGAGCGGGTTGCCAGGCGCACTGCGCGCGTCAGCTGGTCAGGAGGGAGCACCTCGTCGGCGCCCATTGCACGGGCGTAGACCTGCTGGATCCGATAGCGCGCACCCACGATGAGGTGTGCAGGCTTGGGCGCTCGGCCGGTCTCGGCGAGGAAGGAGATCGCACCGAGCACGCCGAGTCCGAGCGTGCCGGCGCCGAGGATGGCCACGGTGTCATCGGGTCCGATCTGGGCTTGGAGGGCGGCATGGATGGCACAGGCCATCGGCTCGACGGTCACCGCGTCCTCGTCGCTGAGTCCTTCGGGGACCGCCCAGATCTGTGAGGCGTGCGCCATGACGGGGCCCTCGGACCAGCCACCTCCGGTGTCGGCGCAGAAGCCGGTCTGCAGGCCCGGGCGCAGGTGCCCGTGAGTGAGGTGCTGACAGCGCCCGACCTCTCCTGCAGCACAGGCGGGGCACAGCGTGAGGCCGCGTGCGGCGCACCCGAGCACGGGTTGGATGACCACGCGCGTGCCCTTGGCCAGTGGCGTGCCCGAGGCATCGACGGCGTCCTCATCGAGCGTGGCGACCATCTCGTGGCCGAGGACGAAGGGGAACGAGACGAGGTCCTCGAAGTACATCGAGGAGCGCCCGTCGACCGTGGCGAGGTCGGACCCGCAGATTCCCGAGAGCAGGGGAGTCACGGAGAAGAAGTCATTGCCGGGACGCTTGGGTGTGTCGACTTCCGCCAGGCGCAGCGGCCCCATGGACGCGCCGCGCCCTGAACCGAAGGCCGAGGCGATCCGGGCGGCCACGAACTTGGTGACCTTGCGCTCCATCAAGAGGGCCTTCATGAGCCCACCTTCGACTTCCAGGTTGGCCCCTGGGTCACGGTGTCGAACCGGCCGATGGGAAGCAGGCGTGAGGAACCGCCTTCTGCACGAGTCCAGTCCTCGACCAACCAGCCGCGCTTGGCCGCAATCGAGGCCAGCTTGGCCTCTGGGTTGACGGCCACGGGGAACCCGACGGCTTCCAAGAGCGCAAGGTCCGAGGTCGAATCGGCATAGCCCACGGACTCGGCGATCTTGATGCCGTGGTCTTCGCAGTACTCCTCGAGGACGTTGGCGCGTGCCTCGCCGATGGGCGGGAGCTCGAGCATCCGACCGGTGTAGCGGCCGTCCTCCTGACCGAGCTCGGCGCAGATCACGTCGTCGAAGAGCGGGGCAAGGGGAGCGACCACGAAATCGAGGGCTCCGGTGATCAGCAGTGTCCGGTGTCCAAGGCGTCGGTGCTCGCGCACCCGAGCGAAGCCCTCAGGGAAGGAGCGCAGGATCAGCTGTTCGTTGAACAGCTCCCAGCCGTCGCGCTGGAGCTGTGCGACCGAGGCTCCTTCGTAGCGCAGGTAGAAGGTGCGGAGGAAGTCCCCGCGGTCCTTCGAGTCGAGCGCCAAGAGGGAGGGGGCGTCTTTGAGCAGTTCGGCCACGAACTTGGTGCGCTCCGCAGGGGGAAGGTGACGCGAAGCGAGCCAGGCGTAGGTGTCGACCACGTTCGAGGCCATGAGCGTGTTCTCGAGGTCGAAGACCGCCAGCTGACGGTTGGGGTCGAGCACCGCCTTGCGACCGCGCTCGAAGCGGGTGTCCATGACGGCGCGGCCCGGGGTGGTCCGCACGCGGGCGTGCTTGACCACCGAGGGAAGGTGGACGTCATTGACGTAGGCCGTCCAGTCGATGGTGATCGGATCGCAGGCGAAGGCCACCTGGTCGGACGCGTCGAGGGCCTCGAAGAGCTCGAGCGTGCGATCGATCCGATAGCGGGCGTCGGTCTCGGTGTAGGAGCCGTAGAGCTCGACGTAGGAGAGCGCGCGCTTGGCTTGGGCACCCTTCTCCTCGAGCTCGGCCGAAAGCTGAGCGCGCTTTCCCCGCAAGGGGAGCGAGGTGAGCACCTTCTCGAGAGTGTCGGTGGCCTTGGTTGCGCGCTTGAGCTGACGCTGGACACGACCGCGTCCGGGGAACGACCAGGCCGGAACGGCGATGGGCTGGCCCTTCTCGTCATAGAGCGGCCGTTCGGTGAACCAGCCCTGCACGAGGTCGACGAGCGTGCCGTAGCGCAGCGGATTCCGCACGCCCGAAGCGATCTGGTAGACCGGCACCTCGTCGGCGACGGGCCCTTGTGCGGCCACGAGGATGATGTCGGCCACGACCATGTCGACGGGGATCACGTCGATGATGCCCTCGGGGACGCCGGGGAACTCCTTGAGCAGGCCGCGCGCGTAGGAGACGATGATCGGCTCGGCCATGCGGAAGCCGCGGATCCATCCGGGGACCGGCTCGGCCACAGAGGACTCGATGATCGAGGGCCGAACGACCGAGATGGCCAGGGGCGACGGGGACTTCGGACCGTGGGCCTCGACGAGCGCGCGCTCACCGAGGGCCTTGGTGTAGGGATACGCATCGGGCCACCCGAGTGCTTGGGAGCGCGTGGTCCCGGCGTCGACGAGATGGTCGCGCACCCAGTCCTCGCGGAGCTTCTCGGCGCGGATGGCCACGACGTGAGAGCCAGCACCACCGAGCTCGTGGCGGGCGCGCTTGGTGAGCTCGTCTTGGA
>CAWUMT010000088.1:0-5720 GCA_963923735.1 uncultured Acidimicrobiales bacterium | reverse complement strand
GTTGATCTTGTGATCGGGCGCGTCGAGGAGTTTGGTTCTCGTGAAGGCCTTGTGCCCGGGCCAGCGCACCTGGCGGGGGGCGTGCTGATCCGCCGAGCGACGTATGAGGCCATCGGTGGGCAGAATTCGACCCTTGCGACTGGTGAGTGGGTGGACTTCATGGCTCGTGCCCGCCATGAGGGCCTCCAGGAGCTCGAGACCAACGTCCTTGCACTCAGGCGCCGCATTCATGGAGCGAGCACCACTGTGGCTCGTCGGGATCTGCGCGAGGAGTACCTCAAAGTCGTCCGGGCACAGCTGGCGCGCCGGGAGAATCCCGATGGCTGACCATCTTCAGGCTGCTCCGACGACCATCCCCTTCGGACCACGTCGCATTGCTGATCCGCTCTTGTTCACGGCGGCGCTGGGTCAACCGACTCAGGCACTCGCAGCGTGGGAGCAATGGCGGAGTGAGGTGCCGCAATCTGAAGCGCCGAACATCCTGATGTGGGCCGGGGGCTACGTCGCACAAAACGTGCGAGCGGCGGGTGGCGATGACTCCTATCTGGAGGGGATTCGGCGGCACAACCTTCTTCGCAATGCCAAGACCATCGCACGGATCCGCCCAGTGGTTCTCGCACTGAGTCAGCGACGTCCGATAGTGCCCATCAAGGGAGGGGCCTTGAGTATCACCGGAGCAGCACGAGTGCAGCGGCCCTTTGCTGATCTCGATGTCTTCGTCGCTCCCGAGCTGATGGCGGAGGTGGGACGAGAACTTGTTCAAGCAGGTCTTCACCCCATCGAGAATCTCGAAGTTGATGAGCTGGAGTTTCGAGTGATGCCCCGTCGCTCCTCATGGTCCTTCCGTGACGCTGAGGGGAGGGACCTCGACGTGCATTGGCGAATCCTCGAGCACCTGAGTCTTGAGAAGAGTCGGGACTTCGTCGAGCACCATGCCGAGCGAACAGCGACAGCCTTAGGCCAGGTCGGAATGCTCCGGACTGAAGCACAAGCCATGGTGCTGCTCATGCATCACATGGCAGAGGATCCAGAGGCACCACACTCGCTCTATGACCTGATCACCCTGGTGCGCTCGTCGGACGCCAGTCATCTCTGGGAAGTCGCAGAGGAAGCCGAACTTGGGTCCTGGCTGGACGCCACACTTCTGCGAGCTGAGCAGATCCTTGGTGAGGAGATCGTCGCCCGGCCGGCTGTGGAGCCGATCTCGATGCCGTGGCCGTTGTCGTATCGCATGTCGCCATTTGAGATTGATGCGAAGCGAGCAGCAACGGGGCACCACGTCCGTCGTCGGTGGAACCCCGAGGTGAGCGAGCGAACCGAGCGTGACCGGTGGAAGCGACGAGTTGCCTCGGTGGCGGTGAGACGGAGTGGGTCGTCGAGCGTCGAGCGGCTCGCGCGAAGATTCGGTGGCCCACTCTCGGAGGGGTCGACGCCATGGGGCTCACGGCTCAGCTTCGCTGGCGTCCCCGCGCTCGGGCGGGCGTTGGGTCCTGGTTGGAATGTGCAGTATCCCGAGCAGGACTTTCGATGGACTGACGGTCCTGACGCTCGAGTCCTGCTCGCGTGGCCTGGAGGTGACTCGGCATTCCTTGGGATCGAGGTGGACGCGACCGCATGGATGAGGTCCCGACATCGCACGGTGCGCGTGCTGGCCAACGGTGAGGTTCTCGGGTGCTTCCCCGAGGACCGAGAAAGCGTGACCTTCGCTGTCACGCGACCGAGGGATGGCGTGGTGGAGGTTTCCCTCCAACCAGTGACCAGTGCACGATGGCGGGACCTCGGGCATGGGACGCATCCCTATCGCTACAGCCTCCCGGTGCGCTCCATTGAGTTGCGTCCGATCTGAGGGGAACATCTCAGATCGACCCGTGCCAGACTGCACCTTGTCAGTGCGAGCTAGGAGGGGACCATGGACCTGCGAGTTCAGGACAAGCGCTATCTGATCGTGGGTGGGACCGCAGGCATGGGGTATGCCGCCGCAGAGGTTCTTGCTGCAGACGGAGCACGCTTGGTGCTCAGCGGGCGGACTCCCGAGCGCGCCGAGCGAGCGATGGCAGCACTCGGGTCCAACGTCTCGACGGTGCTTGGAGACGCGACTGAGGTGGACACTGCCGATCGTCTGGTCGGAGAAGCGGTCGAGCAGATGGGTGGGCTCGACGGCATCCTGATTACGACGGGTCTGTTGGGGCACACCACATTTGAGGCAACCAGCGATGCCGACTGGGACGCTGCATATCAAGATGTGCTGATGGCAACGGTTCGCTCCGTGCGCGCAGCGATGCCCCATCTGGTCGCGAACGGGGGTGGGACCGTGGTGACAACGTCGGCCTATTCGATCTCGGCCTACAAGCCAGCGCGCATGCCGTACGTGATGATGAAGACTGCAGTGGCCTCCTTCACGAAGATCATCGCCAGGGAGTACGGCGATCGGGGAATCCGCGCCAACGTTGTCTGCCCCGGTGCCATCGAGACCGAGTCACTCCAGACGGTCCGAAAGATGCTGGCCGAGGCCACCGGTGAACCGCCCGAGGGACTGCTCGAGCGCTACATGGTGGACGAGTGGCATCTTGACGTGGCTCTGAAGCGGCCTGGTCAGCCTGAAGAGGTCGGTGATCTGATGGCGTTCCTGCTGAGCCCGCGTGCGGGGTATCTCACTGGTGCGGTGATCAACATCGACGGCGGCACGGAATTCTGATCCCCCTGCCCGGTGGGGATCTCGAGTTGAGGGGGAGCCATGGCGGAATTCTCTGATCGACAAGTCGACGAGCACCTTGCAGACCTTCTGCTCGGAGACGATACGGTTCTGGTGGAGACGCTTCGTTCGAGCGAAGAAGAAGGATTACCGCCGATCACGGTCTCTGCCCTCCAAGGCAAGCTGCTGGAGCAGCTGGTCGCAATAAGCGGTGCGAGGCGAGTGCTCGAGATCGGAACGCTAGGTGGGTACAGCGCGATCCACTTGGCACGTGGACTTCCTGAAGGTGGGGAGCTCATCACCCTTGAGCTCGATCCTCATCATGGTGATGTGGCGAGGGCGAACCTCGCACGCGCCGGCCTGGATCAGTGCTCCACGGTGCTCATCGGCCCTGGGGTTGAGACCCTTGACCGACTGATCGCTGAGGGGGCAGCACCATTCGACTTGGTGTTCATCGACGCAGACAAGCAGTCCTATCCGCTCTATCTCGAACGCTCTCTCGCGCTGAGCCGTCCCGGCACGGTGCTCGTGTTCGACAACATGGTCCGTCAGGGCCGCATCCTCGAGGCTGAGCCGGGTGATGCTGCCATCGAAGGGACCCAACATGCTCTCGGGCTGATTGGTGCGGATCCTCGACTGGAGGCCACGGCCATCCAAACAGTGGGGGCAAAGGGGTGGGACGGTTTCGTCCTCGCTGTAGTCCGCAGGTCATAGTTTCTCGCTCTGGTCGCCAGAATTGGGGTCCATGGTTCAATGCGGTTCGCAGACTCGGATTGAACTCGGCGTGCTCGCCTGCGAATCGGCGGGCTGAACACCCTGAGGCTAGAAACACCTCTGTGACCAACGATCGCTTCATCCTCGGACTCGACCTCGATGGGACTTGCGCGGACTTCTATGGCCGCATGCGCGAGATCGCCGCGATCCACACCGGAGTCCCCCTCGAAAGCTTGCCGGAGGAGGTCGATTGGTCCCTCTCGGCATGGGGGGTCGGGGAGGAGGGATATGAGGATCTTCACCGGGTCGCGGTCACCGATCACCACCTCTTTGAGACCATGGCTCCTCTTCCGGGCTCCACCGAAGCACTCCAACGGCTCGTGGCCGAGGGTGTGGGGCTACGGATCATCACCCATCGCCTGATCCTCACGTCGCTCCATGCCGAATCGGTGCGCCAGACGGTGGCGTGGCTCGACGCCCACCGAATCCCCTACTGGGATCTCTGCTTCATGAGGATCAAGGATGACGTCGAGGCGGACCTCTACGTTGAGGACTCAGTCCACAACATCGAGCGGCTCGTCGCTGCGGGGTGCGACGTTCTGATCGTGGACAACCCGACGAATCGGAACCACCAATTTGAAGGGATCGATCGGGCCAGCACCTGGGTTGAGGCCGAAGGAATCATCCGTGACCGCTATCTGGCCTGGCTCGACCGAAGGGACCTGGCCCATCCTCCAGGGATTGGCGAGGCACCGCACTGGTTCGAGGAAGGCAACGCTCCATCCACTCGGGCAACACACGGAGGGTCCGAGACTCAAGTTCGCTAGCCTCCTCAACGAGAGGGGGAGCGATGCCGGCTGACATCTCCTACGGTTTCGTCTGCGGACCAGACGCGGATCATGTGGCGGCACTCGAGGCTGCGGGCGTCGATTCGATCTGGGTCGGTGGTCACGTGGCGTCCGTTCCCGTCACCCCAGAGCCCATCGTGCATCTGGGGATGCTCGCCGTGCTCTCCGAGCGAGTTCGCATCGGCACCTCGATCGTTCCATTGCCGCTCTACCAACCTGCAGTGGTGGCCAAGCAGATCGCGGACATCGATCGGATGTCGGGCGGTCGGGTGACGCTCGGGATCGGCGTAGGCGGGGAGTATCCCGGTGAGTTTCGCGCCACCCAGGTGCCGATTGAGGAGCGGGGCTCACGAGCCAACGAGGCAATTGAACTCATGCGCGAGCTTTGGACTGCAGAGACGATCACCCATGAGGGCTCGCACTATTCCATGGAGGAGGTGCGGATCCACCCTGCACCTGCGCAGGGGACTGCCGTGCCCATCATCGTGGCGGGACGGAAGCCTCCGGCATGGCGCCGGGCCGCCCGGTTGGGTGATGGATGGATGCCGTACCTCTACTCGGCGGAGCGCTACGCCACGTCCGTCTCCGCAATCCGCGAGGATGCGAGAGCCTACGGTCGGGATCTGAGCACATTTGAGTGGTTCGCCTTCCTATTCATCTGCGTGGATGACGACGGAGAGCGAGCTCGTTCCACGATGGCTGCATCGCTCGGGGGCCTCTACGCACAGGACTTTGACGCCATGGTGCGACGAGTCGCAGTGGCAGGTACGCCCGATGAGGTCCACGAACAACTCTGTGCCTTCGTGGATGCCGGTGCACGGCATCTGCTCTTCACCCCCGCGATGGGCGCGGTGGATCAGGAAGAGCGCATTATCTCGGCAGTGATGCCGCGCCTGCGAGACGCGTATCGCTGATCACCAGCTCGGTCCGTCATCAACCAGCTGGCGGGCCTTGGCGAAGAGCCAGGCGCCGTAGTCGTGGAGCGACTGGCCGAGGTCCATGGGGATTTTGCCCGCCTTCGCACGAGCCCAGGAACCTTCAAGGACCACGCCGAGCTTGTAGCAGGCGAGTACGAAGAACCACGGCACCTCATCGGGGCGACGACCGGTCTGCGCGCAGTAGAGGTGCACGAGCTCAGCCCGGGAGGGGAAGTCCTCCCACGGCTCAACCATCGGGCCCTTGCCGGGAGGGTCACCTGGCTCGATCCATGAGGTGAGGATCCATCCCAAGTCCAAGAGCGGATCCCCGAGTGTGGACATCTCCCAGTCCACGAAGGCCGCCAGACGCGGCTCGTCGTGGGCGAACATCACGTTGGCGAACTGGCAGTCACCGTGGTCGATCCCGATCCGGTAGTCCTTCGGCGTGTTGGACTCGAGCCAGTTGGCGATCTGCTCGAATCCCGGAAGTTCTGGTCCGTCGTAGCCGTCGAGCTCTGAGTAGCCGTCGAGTTGGGAGCGCCACCGCGC
>CAWUMT010000087.1:0-5735 GCA_963923735.1 uncultured Acidimicrobiales bacterium | reverse complement strand
CGACATGATCGAGCTCTTCGCTGCCGAGTTGGGTGCCGAGGTGCGCCTGGTCGACGCCGGTGAGGAGCAGGAGGCCAAGGTCCTCGCCGAGTACTTCGAAGAGGACGAGGATGAGGAGGAGGGCGAGCTTGAGCCCCGTCCGCCCGTCATCACGATCATGGGTCACGTCGACCACGGCAAGACCCTGCTGCTCGACAAGATCCGATCCTCGAACGTGGTCGCTGGCGAGGCCGGTGGCATCACCCAGCACATCGGCGCCTACCAGGTGTCCTGGCAGGGACACCCGCTGACGTTCATCGACACCCCAGGACACGAGGCGTTCACCGCTATGCGTGCGCGAGGGGCCAAGGTGACCGACATCGTCATCCTCGTGGTGGCGGCGGACGACGGTGTCATGCCCCAGACCATCGAGGCCATCGACCACGCCAAGGCGGCCGAGGTGCCGATCATCGTGGCCGTCAACAAGATCGACCGTGAGAACGCGAATCCCGACCGGGTCCTCCAGCAGCTCACCGAGCACGAGCTGGTTCCTGAGAAGTGGGGCGGCGAGACCATCGTCGTCGAGACGTCCGCGCTCCAGGGAACCGGCATCGACAACCTGCTCGAGCAGCTCGTCCTCGTGGCCGAGGTCGAGGAGCTCTCCGCGCCCAAGACCGGACGTGCCCGGGGCACGGTCCTTGAGGCTGAGCTCGAGGTGGGACGCGGCCCCGTGGCCACGATCGTCGTCCAGCGCGGCACGCTGCGCGTGGGTGACCCCATCGTGGCGGGCGCTGCCTGGGGTAAGGCCAAGGCCCTCATCGATGACCAGGGTCGCCAGATCAAGGAAGCCGGCCCGTCGACGCCCGTCCAGGTGCTCGGGTTCTCTGAGCCTCCGCAGGCCGGTGACGAGGTGCGGACTTCTTCGGACCTCGGCCATGCCCGCACGCTTGCTGAGGCCCGTGCCCAGCGTCTCCGCCTCTCGGTGCACCAGCCGGCGGTCTTCTCCGCGGGTGCTCGCCTCGAGGACCTCTTCGAGCAGATTCAGCGCGGCGAGACCGCCACGTTGAACGTGGTCCTCAAGGCCGACGTGCAGGGCTCTCTTGAGGCCTGCACTGAGAGTCTCCGCAAGCTCGAGCGCGAGGACGTCAAGCTCGCCTTCGTGCGCCGTGGTGTCGGTGGCATCAACGAGAACGACGTCCAGTTGGCCAAGGCCTCCAATGCCACGATCATCGGGTTCAACGTCCGGCCCGACAAGCGTTCGCGTGACGCGGCAGAGGCCGATGGGGTCGAGATCCGGACCTACGAGATCATCTACAAGCTCATCGAGGACATCGAAGCGGCCATGATCGGCATGCTCGCTCCTGAGTTCGAAGAGGTCGTCACCGGTGAGGCCGAGGTGCGTGAGGTCTTCCGCGTGCCCCGGATCGGTGCCATCGCCGGGTGCATGGTCCGAGAGGGCACGATCACCCGAGGTTCGAAGGTTCGCTTCCTGCGTGAGGGAACCGTCATCTGGAAGGGTGCGATCAACTCGCTGAAGCGCTTCAAGGATGACGTTCGTGAGGTCCAGTCCGGCTTCGAGTGCGGTATCGGTCTGACCGATTACCAGGACTTGAAGGAAGGCGACATCATCGAGACCTACGAGGAGCGCGAGATCCCGAGGACCTGATCCCATGGCCCCCCGAAGCCAGGATCGCGCCTATGGCGGAGCGGCGGACTATCCCCGCAGCCGTCGGATCAACCGCCTCCTCCAAGAGGTCCTTGCCGAGGAGATCGAGCGGCTCGCCGACGCCGACGAACGGTTGCGCATGCTCACCATCACCGAGGTGGACTCTTCCCCGGACCTGCGCAACGCCACGGTGTTCGTCTCGTCACTGACCCAAGAGGCCCATGAGGCCCTTGAGGAGCGTCGAGCCGCGCTGCAAGCCGCAGTCGGTCGTCAGTCCCACATGAAGCGCACGCCCAAGCTGCGCTTCGAACAGGACCCTGCAGTGGTCCACGGCTCGGCGATCGACGAGGCGCTGCGGCGTCTGGCGGCTGACGCAAGCGACGACTGATGGCGAGGCGTTCCTCGGGCGGCCCGTCCGGTCTCGTGGTCATCGACAAGGAGGCCGGATGGACCTCCCATGATGTGGTCGCCAAGCTCCGGCGCATCCTCGGGCAGCGCCGCACCGGCCACGCCGGCACCCTTGACCCCTCCGCCACGGGCGTGCTCTTGGTGGGCATGGGCCGAGCGACGCGATTGCTCAAGTACCTCGAGAAGACGACCAAGGGCTACGACGGCACCTTGGTCCTCGGCTCGACGACATCCACGCTTGACGCCGACGGCGAGGTGCTCGAGACCTTCGACATGACCGAGGTCACCGCCGAACAGGTTCGCGCCCAGGCAGCGACGCTCACCGGCGATCTCCTCCAGGTCCCACCCATGGTGTCCGCGATCAAGATCGACGGGGTCCGACTCCACGAGCTCGCCCGCAAGGGCATCGAGGTCGAACGCGCCGCCCGTCCGGTGCGCGTGGAGCGATTCGACGTGTCGCCGACCGCCGATCCGCTTCGCTACGACTTCGCGGTCGAGTGCTCGGCGGGGACCTACATCCGCTCCCTGGTTGACGATCTGGGCCGGGCGCTCGGAGGGGGTGCACACTTGGGCGTCCTTCGTCGCACCCACGTGGGCGCCTTCGGCCTCGACCAGGCACATCGTCTCGGTGCGCTCGAATCGATTCGCCGCGGGGGAGATGAACAGGGCATAACGCCCGAGGCTGCCTTCGCTGGGATCGTGCTCTCGATGGCGGACGCGCTCGGACACCTGCCCGCACGTCACCTCGATTCCTCGGAGCTCGAGGCGGTCTCCCATGGGAGGACCGTGGCGTTCGGTGGGGAGGCCGAGGGGTCGGTGCGCCTCCTTGACGAGGCCGGCGTGCTCATCGCCGTCTACCGCAGTGACGCAACGGGGCCGCTCAAGCCCGAGGTGGTCCTCCTCGGCGGGGAAGACGGGTAGGTTCAGATCCTCATGGAGCTGCTGAGCATGGCCAGTGCGCCTCGACCGCCGCGATCGAGCGTGCTCTCCATCGGCGTCTTCGACGGGGTCCACCTTGGCCATCGCTTCACGCTCGCTCAGGCTCGCGCCGCCGCGGACGCTCGTGGAGCTGATCTTGTGGTGGTCACCTTCGATCCCCACCCTCTTGCGGTGCTGCGCCCCGAGCGGGCTCCGAAGATGCTCACCACCCTCGAACAGCGCCTCGCCCTGCTCGAGGAAACCGGAGTCGATGCGGTGTTCGTCCTCACCTTCGACGAAGCGGCATCGTTGCAGTCCGCACCGAGCTTCGTCGAGGAGCTCCTGGTCGCACACCTCGGTGCGGCAGAGGTGCTGGTGGGGGAGGACTTCCGATTCGGACATGATCGAGCGGGTGACGTCGAGCTGCTCCGAAACCTTGGCGCACAGCTCGGTTTTGAGGTGAGCGGTCTTGCGCTGTCGGCTCACGAGGGCGACGCCATCAGCTCGACGCGGATCCGAGCACTCTTGGCCGCCGGAGAGGTCGAGGGTGCTGCCGAGCTGCTGGGCCGGCCGCACGAGGCGTGGGCACCGGTCGTCCACGGCGACGGGCGCGGGGGTGCCGAACTCGGCTATCCCACGGCGAATCTCGGGCTCTCGCCTGACCAGGTCCTCCCAGGCGACGGGGTCTATGCGGGGTGGTATCGAGACGAGGCCCTTGGGCCGAGGCCTGCGGCGATCTCGGTGGGGCGTCGACCGACCTTCTTGGAGGGGGCCGAACCGATCATCGAGGCGTTCGTGCTCGATCTCGATGAGGACCTCTACGGCCGTCAGGCGGGGGTCTCGTTCCTGGCTCGGCTCCGAGGTGAGGAGCGCTTCGAGTCCGTTGAGGACCTGATCGCACAGATGGGCCTCGATGCCAAGGCCGCCCACGAGCTTTGTGCTGCACGCTCCGAGGAGGCCCCGCGAGGCCCGATTCCCTGTTGATTCTGGGAGTTCACCCCCTTTCTGCAGTGGCGGAGAGGCCCCAGAAGCACCGGCTGCTAGCCTTGTGGACGCACCAGTTGGGCTGCTGACTACGGCGGCGCGGCGGTGTGGGTCCGGGAACTGCCCGGTATCCGATCCCTCGCCCACGTGCGAAGCAAAGGACACAGACGATGGCTGAAAAGCAGCAGATCATCAGCGAGCACAAGCTCCACGACTCAGACACTGGTTCCCCCGAGGTGCAGATCGCTCTGCTCTCGGATCGGATCTCGCACCTGACGGAGCACTTGAAGACCCACAAGGGTGATCACCACACCCGCCGTGGCCTGATGAAGCTGATTGGACGCCGTCGCCGTCTCCTTGACTACCTACGTGCGAATGACGTCGAGCGCTACCGCTCGATCATCGCCAAGCTCGGCATTCGTCGCTGAGTTCGGTTGGTGCCCCAGAAGTACTGGGGCACCGAAGCAATCCAGGCAACCCGCAGCATGCGGTTGTCAGTGGTCGGTCTTCTCTGAATCGTTCAGGGGGAGGGGCCCGACCACTGGGAACCGTCTCCGGGTGCTTGGCAACAACCACAAAGGAGCACCATGGCTGACGCCATCCGCGTCGCGGGCCCCATCTCGGGCACCGACCGCACCCTGAGCTTCGAGGCCGGCAAGCTGGCCCATCTCGCTGACGGCGCTGTCGTCGCCCGGATCGGGGACACCATCGTCCTCGCCACGGCGACTGCGGCTCGTTCGGTCCGAGAGGGCGCCGACTTCTTCCCGCTCACCGTTGACATTGAGGAGCGCACCTACGCCGCGGGAAAGATCCCCGGCTCGTTCTTCCGTCGTGAGGGAAAGGCCTCTGACCAGGCCATCTTGATCTGCCGACTGATCGACCGCCCCCTGCGTCCGTCCTTCCCCAAGGGCTTCCGCAACGAGGTCCACATCGTGGGCACCGTCTTCGGCGCCGACCAGCAGAACCCCCACGACATCATCGCCATCAACGCGGCCTCCGCTGCGCTGATGCTCTCAGGCATCCCCTTCGACGGTCCCGTCGGTGCAGTGCGCATCGCATATACGACCGACGGCACCTGGGTGGCGCACCCCACGTTCGCCGAGGGTGACGAGTCGACCTTCGAGCTCGTCGTCGCCGGCCGCGCGCTGACCGACGCCGAGGACTCCGACATCGCCATCATGATGGTCGAGGCCGGTGGCACCGAGGGCTCGTTCAACCTCTACGCCAAGGGCGCACCCAAGGTCGACGAGGAGGTCCTCGCGGCCGGTCTCGAAGCCTCGAAGAAGTGGATCCTCGAGTCGATCAACCTGCAGCGCCAGCTGGTCAAGCAGTGGATCGCCGAGCGTGGCGCCATCGAGACGATCCCGTACCAGACCTTCGCCGACTACGGCGATGACGTCTTCGCTGCGGTGGAGGCAGCCGGTACCGCCAAGCTCACTGCAGCCAACGTCCAGGTCACCAAGGCGGAGCGCAACGCCGCGCTCGACGCTGCGGGTGCCGAGATCGTCGCCGAGCTCGAGCCGAAGTTCGAAGGTCGCACCGGTGAGATCAAGGCGGCCATCCGTTCGCTGACCAAGAAGCTGGTCCGCAAGCGGATCATCGAAGAGGGCGTCCGGATCGACGGCCGTGGGGTGGCGGACATCCGTCCCCTCGAGGCCGAGGTCGACCTGTTCCCGACGGCGCACGGTTCGGCGATGTTCCAGCGTGGCGAGACCCAGGTGGTCAACGTGACCACGCTCGGGATGCCCCGCATGAACCAGCTCATCGACTCGATCACCCC
>CAWUMT010000086.1:0-5735 GCA_963923735.1 uncultured Acidimicrobiales bacterium | reverse complement strand
GCTCAGCGCCTGGAGCTCGGCTCGCTGCTGAGGCGACATCGAGTTCCACATCGCCTCGGCCGCCGCCATCGAACGAGCGAGTTGCTCGAGCAGATCATCGAGTGACTCCGCGCCCGGGAACAGATCGCCGAAGCGCTCCATGAACTCCTCGAAGGTCGGATCGAGGTCCTCGCCCCGACGACGCTGCTCGAGCATCTGGCTGAGCGAGTCCATGGCGTCGCGCATCCTGGCCATTGCTTCGGGATCCGGGTTCTTGAGGGCATCGGAGATGCCCTGGAAGTAGGTGTCGACGACCTCCTGGCGAATCTCCTCGACCAGCTCGTCGAAGGCCTCGCGGGCCTCTGAGGAGGTGAACTCGTAGCTCTGCAGGCTGCGGATCCGGCTGGCCACGTCTGGGGGAAGCAGGTCCAACGCCATGTTGCGCTCGGCCACCACGTCGTTGGTGACCTCCTGGCGCCGTTCGTCGCCCGAGTCCTGTGCCTCCTGGCTCAGCTCGTCGAGGCCCGAGCGCTCGAGGCACTCGACCTCCTCGAGGCGCTCCCGGTAGCGGGCGAGCTCCCCGTCAGGGTCCCCGGCGTCGAGGAGCTCGTCACGGCGGCGGCGGGTCTGCTCGAGCAGGTCGCGCAGGCCGTCGATGCGCTCACCGTCGGAGGTCTCGAAGCCACCGCGCAGGAGGCGCTCGAGGGCATCGGAGAGGTCACCGGTCTCGAGCAGGTTGTCGGTCAGCGCCGCCAGGATGTCCTCGGGATCGAGCGCGGAGAACTCTTGGCTCCCGTCCCATGAGGAGTAGTCGTAGCGGACGCCGTCCATCAGCTCCTCGCGCGGTAGAGGGCGCGGGCGCCCGAGGCGTCCTTGTTGAGCCGCTTGGTCAGGTGCAGACCCTCGAGGAGGAACTCGAGCGCCGAGGCCATCTCACCGGGTCCCGCCGTGTCACCGGCGATCCGCCGGGTCGGGGGCTCCAAGGCGGGGACCTGAGCGAGCAGCTCGAGATAATCACTCGAGGGAAGGTCGTCGCCGGCGTGGGCCACCACTTCGCCTTCGAAGGCGTCGACGATCTCGCCCGCCTCGGGCAGGGCGATCGACTCACGGAAGACGAGCAACGTGGCCGCAGCAAGGAGCTGGGCGATGACCTGGCCCTCCTGGCCCTCCTCGAGAGCCTCGACCTCGATCTTGCCCTGTGTGGAGGCCACGGCTGCCGACAGGTCGCTCACGCGCGGGACGACCTCATCCTCATGCGTGCGCAGGCTGCGACGGAGCGCGTTGGCCACCACGGACTCATAGTTGGCGATGGTGAGGCGCACCGAGACGCCCGAGCGCTGGTTGAGCATCGGGCTGCGCCGTGCGAGGTGCGAGGCCTGCACGATGGTCTCCTCGATGAACCACGGCACGGTGATCGTCTTGTCGGTGCGCGGCCGCTGGGCCTCGGCGCGGACGATCTCGACCTCGGTGGCCACCTCGCGGGGGTAGTGCGTGCGGATCTGGGCGCCGAAGCGGTCCTTGAGCGGGGTGATGATCCGGCCACGATTCGTGTAGTCCTCCGGGTTGGCCGTGGCCACCAGCACGAGGTCGAGGGGGAGGCGGATGCGATGCCCGCGGATCTGGATGTCGCGCTCCTCGAGCACGTTGAGCAGACCCACCTGGATCCGCTCCGCCAGGTCCGGCAGCTCATTGATGGCGAAGATGCCGCGGTTGACCCGGGGGACGAGGCCGTAGTGGATCGTCAGCTCATCAGAGAGGTAGCGACCCTCGGCCACCTTGATGGGGTCGACCTCGCCGATGAGGTCTGCGATCGTGGTGTCGGGGGTGGCGAGCTTCTCGCCGTAGCGGTCCGAGCGGTGGATCCAGCCGATCGGGGTGTTATCCCCCTCGGCGGCGACGAGCGCCTTTGCGTGGGCCGAGACCGGGGCGTAGGGGTCGTCGTTGACCTCGGAGCCAGAGATGACGGGGAGCCACTCATCGAGCAGCTCGACCAGGGAGCGGATCAACCGGGTCTTAGCCTGGCCTCGCTCACCGAGGAGGATCACGTCGTGGCCGGCCAGCACTGCGGTCTCGAGCTGGGGCATCACCGTCTCTTCGAAGCCCTTGACCCCTGCGGAGAGCGGGGTTCCCTCGGCAATCCGACGCTCGAGATTCAGGGCCATCTCGTCGGCCACGGTCCTCGAAACCCAGCCCGAGGCCTTCAGGGCGCCCAGGGTGACTGGCAGGTCGCTCGGAGGGGTCTGGATGGGGCTGGCCGAGGTGGTGTCGCTCATGGGGGCGAGCCTAGGTCCGAGAGTTGCGGTCGTGCCCCGAGGTGGTGAGAATGTCCAAGGCCCAATCCGGGGATGGATCTGAGCGGATCCCCCCGGGGCGGCGCCCCAAAGTCCAAAGTGGACCCCGGTTCTCTGATGGCCCCCCGGCCAGGAGGTGGAGGCAGCGTGACGACGGTGGAGAGTTCCGCCACGAGAGTGGACAACAGCGCCACCCCTGTGGTGCTCGGTGGTACCCGGGGTGGCCCGGACAAGCCCACCCTTCGCGAAGACCGCTGGTGGGTCGCCCCCGTCATCACGGTGAGCATCCTGAGCGCCTTCGTGGTCTACGCCACCTGGGCTGCCTTCGTGAACAAGAACTACTACGTCGGTGAGTCGCTCAACCGCGACCTCATCAGCCCGTTCTACTCACCGTGCCTCGGCAACTCGTGCGTGCCCGGCTCGACCCACGGCTTCACCTTCTCGTGGTGGACGATCAGCCCGGCACTGCTGATTCTGATCTTCCCGCTCGGGTTCCGCCTCACTTGCTACTACTACCGGCGCGCGTACTACCGCTCGTTCTGGTGGGCACCCCCGGCCTGCTCGGTCTCCGACGCCCACTCGAGCTACACCGGCGAGTCACGCTTCCCGCTCATCTTCCAGAACGTGCACCGCTACTTCTTCTACTTCGGTCTCATCTTCAACGTGATCCTCACCTACGACGCCATCCTGGCCTTCCGCATGCCCGGTGCCGGCGGGTGGGGCCTCTCGGTGGGAACGCTGATCCTGTGCGCCAACGCCACCCTGCTCTGGCTGTACTCACTGTCCTGCCACGCATGCCGTCACCTCTGCGGCGGGCAGGTCAAGTCGTTCTCGAAGCACCCGCTCAAGCACAAGTTCTGGAAGTTCGTGAGCCCGCTGAACGCCAAGCACATGCAGTTCGCCTGGGTCTCGCTCTTCGTCGTGGCCCTGACCGACCTCTACGTCCGCCTCGTCGCCTCCGGTGCGATCACGGACTTCAAGATCCTCTAGGAGCTGATCATGAGCAACCTTGAGCATCACGATTACGACGTCATCGTCGTCGGCGCCGGTGGCGCAGGACTGCGCGCGGCCATCGAGGCCAAGCAGCGGGGCCTGCGGGTCGCACTGGTCTGCAAGTCACTCCTGGGCAAGGCCCACACCGTCATGGCCGAAGGCGGCATGGCCGCAGCCATGGGCAACGTCTACGAAGAGGACAACTGGAAGGTCCACTTCCGCGACACCATGCGCGGCGGCAAGATGCTGAACAACTGGCGCATGGCCGAGCTGCACGCCAAGGAGTCCCCGGACCGGGTCCACGAGCTCGAGGAGTGGGGCGCACTCTTCGACCGGACCAAGGACGGCAAGATCCTTCAGCGTGACTTCGGTGGTCACCGCTACGCCCGCCTCGCCCATGTGGGTGACCGCACGGGCCTCGAGTTGATCCGCACGCTGCAGCAGAAGGCCGTCTCGATGGACATCGACGTCTACATGGAGGCCAAGGTCATCCGCCTCCTGACGGACGACTCGGGTGCGGTGACCGGCATGGTCGCCTACTGGCGTCCCACGGGTGAGTTCGTCACCTTCGGAGCCAAGGCTGTGGTGCTCGCCACCGGCGGCATCGGCAAGTCCTGGAAGTTCACCTCGAACTCCTGGGAGTCCACCGGTGACGGTCACGCCCTGGCCCTGTGGGCCGGCGCCGAGCTCATCGACATGGAGTGCGTGCAGTTCCACCCGACCGGCATGGTCTGGCCGCTGTCGGTCCGCGGCATCCTCGTCACCGAGGGTGTCCGAGGCGACGGTGGTGTGCTGCGCAACTCCGAGGGCGACCGGTTCATGTTCAACTACGTGGCCGACATGTTCCGGGCCGAGACCGCAGAGTCTCCGGAAGAGGCCGACCGCTGGTACGACGACCACGCTGCGGGTCGCCGCCCGCCTGAGCTGCTCCCCCGCGACGAGGTCGCCCGCTCGATCAACTCCGAGGTCAAGGCCGGTCGTGGCTCACCCCACGGCGGCGTGTTCCTGGACATCGCCTCGCGTCGCTCGGCGGAGTTCATCCGTCGTCGTCTCCCGAGCATGTACCACCAGTTCATGGAGCTCGCCGGTGTGGACATCACCCGCGAGGCCATGGAGGTCGGCCCGACGTGTCACTACGTCATGGGCGGCGTCAAGGTGGACGCCGAGACCGGCGCCACCTCGGTGCCCGGTCTCTTCGCTGCCGGCGAGGTGGCGGGCGGCATGCACGGCTCGAACCGACTCGGTGGCAACTCGCTGTCTGACCTGATCGTCTTCGGGCGTCGGGCCGGCATGGGCGCCTCGGACTATGTCGAAGGCGGCGCCGGTGGTGCTGCGCTCGACGAGGCACAGGTCACCAAGTACATGGACGAGGCCCTGGCCCCGTTCAACCGTGACTCGGGCGAGAACCCCTACGACATCCAGCACGACCTCCAGGAGATGATGCAGGCCAACGTCGGCATCATCCGCAACGGAGGCGAGCTCGAGGACGCGCTCGTCAAGCTCGAGGAGTTCAAGGAGCGGGCCGCCAAGGTGGGCGTGACCGGTGGCCGGGCCTACAACCCGGGCTGGAACCTCGCCACGGACCTGCCCTCGATGCTGACCATCTCGACCTGCGTGGCCATGGGCGCCCTTGCTCGCAAGGAGTCCCGTGGTGGCCAGACCCGAGAGGACTTCCCCACGGCCGACGCCGAGCTGGGCAAGCTCAACTTCACCGCCACCCTTCCTTCGAAGGGCGGCTTCACCGACCCGATCACGCTCACCCCGGTGGCCATCCCTGAGATGCCGGAAGAGCTCAAGGCACTGTTGGAGGGCTGAGGACCATGGCTGACGTGACAATGAAGGTCTGGCGCGGCGATGCCGCAGGAGGCCAGTTCGAGGAGTACTCCTTGCCCGCCAATGAGGGCGAAGTGGTCCTCGACGTGATCCACCGCATCCAGGCCACCGCAGCACCGGACCTGGCGTGTCGCTGGAACTGCAAGGCCGGCAAGTGCGGCTCGTGCTCCGCGGAGATCAACGGCAAGCCCCGCCTGATGTGCATGACCCGGATGGACCAGCTCCCTGAAGGCGAGCCCGTGACGGTGACCCCGCTGCGGACCTTCCCGGTGATCCGGGACCTCGTGACGGACGTCTCGTTCAACTACGAGATGGCCCGTCGCCTGCCCGCCTTCCTGCCGCCCCCGCGGCCGGAGGGTGGCTACCGCATGATGCAGATCGACGTGGAGCGGGGCCAGGAGTTCCGCAAATGCATCGAGTGCTTCATGTGCCAGGACGTGTGCCACGTGATCCGTGACCACGAGGAGAACAAGCCCAAGTACGCAGGGCCCCGGTTCTTCATCCGCTACGCCGAGCTCGAGATGCACCCGTTGGACACCAACGACCGTCGTGAGTTCGTGCGCCACGAGGCAGGCCTCGGGATGTGCAACATCACCAAGTGCTGCACCGAGGTGTGCCCCGAGCACATCAAGATCACCG
>CAWUMT010000085.1:0-5780 GCA_963923735.1 uncultured Acidimicrobiales bacterium | reverse complement strand
GAAGCGCAGGTCGTATTCCGCCAACGCCGTTCGTCGGGCGGGTCCGCCCACCATGTCGTGTTCGATCCAGAGGAGCTGCCCTGAGCCATCGATCACACCGCCGAGGTAGCCCGAGTCGAGATCTGCGAGGCCGATGGCCTCAAGCATGCGGTGATAGTGCGCGAGCTGGAGTGCATCGTTGAACCAGGCCGTCCCCTTGCGGAACCGGGTGCCGGCCAGGACCTGGGCGGACCCGGGGTGGGGGAGGTGCAGCGGTGAGGTCTCGATGCCGGTTCCACCCGCGGTCGTCAGCAGATGGAGCTTGACCTCGATCGGCAGGTAGCCAGCGTCGGTGGCCACCAGGAGGTCAGCGCGTCCTCGCCGGTGTCCCTGAGCGTCTGCGGGAAGCCACGCCTGTGCGATGAGCGGGGCGCGAGTCTCGAGCGCCGCCAGAGTGGCGGCCTGGGCACGCTCGCGCCCGAGCGAAGGATCGATGAGCGTGAGCTCGTCGCCGTGCAGCTCGAGGAGCTGGGCCATCACCGCATCTTCGTGACTGCGCCCCGCATCGATCCGGCGTTGTTCCGCACTCGAGGCATCGCGCTGGATCTCGAGGGTGATCTCGTCATCGAGTAGATGCTGAAGCCGCACCTCGCAGCGCAGGGTGGCGTACGCGTCCAGGAGGATGGTCGGTTCTGGGCGCGGCACGCCCCTCAGCCTAGAGAAGGGCGGTGAGTCGGCCTGTAGGCGGGATTCTGTCCACCCGGTGGGAATACCGGGTTGGGTGGCCATCCATCTGAGCGGTCTACCTGGGGACTGCCCGGTTACCCGGGCGGACGGGCCGCCCATGTCCCACGTTTGACCTTGCTCCGAGTGGGGTTTACCCAGCCAGTGGAGTCACCCCCACTGCGGTGCGCTCTTACCGCACCCTTTCACCCTTGCCTGTGCAGGTTTCCCTGCCATCGGCGGTTTGCTTTCTGTGGCACTGTTCCTTCAGGTCACCCTGACTCACCGTTAGCGAGCACTCTGCCCTTCGGAGTCCCGACCTTCCTCGATGCCGGATTCCCGACACCGCGGCCACCTAGCCGACTCACCGCCGTATTCAGTCTGCCACGGCCCCGGTGACCGCGGCACGGGGTGGCAAACTCTGGGCCATGACCCAAGGGGCAGCACCAGAGCGCCCGACGCTGAGCATCGCCGAATTCTACGACGAGGTGCAGGCGGCGCTCAGTGCGGTGTTCCCCCGCAGCAGGGAGCTTTGGATCCGTGGGGAGCTCCAGAAGCTCACCGTGGCACGCTCCGGCCATGCCTACTTGGACCTCATCGACGCGGCGTCCGCAGGCGATGCGCGTGCTCCAGTGCTGAGCATCAACTGCTGGAAACCCAAATGGGGTCCGCTGACCCGACAGCTTGGGGAGGAGGGCATCACGCTTGAAGAGGGGATGGCCCTGACGATCAAGGGCTCGATCAACTTCTATGCGCCGCGAGGGCAGGTGAGCCTCACGCTCGAGGAGGTCGACGTCGAGGCATTGCTCGGGCGACTGGCGCGTCAGCGTGCGGAGCTGATCGAGTCGCTGCGGGCCGAAGGCCTCCTGAACGCACAGCGTGAACTGCCATTCGCCGAGGTGCCGTTGCGCGTCGGGGTGGTGGGCAGCCCCGGCACGGAGGGCTACAAGGACTTCCTCGGTCAGCTTGAGCGCTCACCCTTCGGATTCGAAGTCATCGTGGCTCGAGCAGCCGTGCAGGGGTCCAGCTCGGTTGCTGAAGTCACTGCGGGAATCGAAGGGCTCGATTCCCTCGGGCTCGACGTGATCTGCGTCGTGCGCGGGGGCGGTTCCAAGGCAGATCTCGCTGGCTTCGACGCACCGCAGATCGCCTTTGCCATCGCCAGGGCGTCCACGCCGGTGCTCACCGGCATCGGCCACACCGGCGACGAGGCCGTGGCGGACCTCGTCGCACACGAGGCGCACATCACGCCCACGGCCTGTGGTGCGGCGTTGGTTGCACGAGTGGCGGAATTCTGGAATGGAGTCGCGGAGTCCGCACAGAGCTGTGCGGAGGCAGCCCGATCCCTTGTCGTGTCCGAGGCTGAAGCACACCGGCTCGTGCGCACCCAGCTGGTGGCGACAGCACGACGGGTCGTCGAGGCCCAAGAACGAGAAATGGCCCACGTTCGACGCCTGCTGGTCTCTGCACCGAGCGCCACGTTGGCTCGGGAGCAGACGCTTCTTGCCTCAAAGGGGGCTCGCCTGATCCCCTCGGCGCGACGACACCTCCAAGGCGCCCAAGGCAATCTCGTGGCCACGCGCCGGCTCCTCTCGGCCTTCGACCCCGCTCGGACGATGGCGAGGGGCTGGACGATGACCACCGACGAAGATGGCCGGATCCTCCGAAGCGTCGCCGAGCTCGAGCGTGGTGCAACTATCGTCACGACGATGGTGGACGGAACGATCGACTCACGCGTCGAAGGGATCCGTCTCAACGAGGCCGAGGAGGCGTGATGGCGAGCAAGGGTCCCGGAGACGTCTCGAAGTTGAGCTATGCCGAGGCCTCGGCAGAGCTCGATGAGATCGTGGAGTTCTTCGACGCCGCCGAGATCGACGTCGATGAGCTGGTCGCTCGCCTCGAGCGGGCCTCCGTGCTGGTCGATGAGCTCGACCGGCGCTTGCGAGCCACCCGAACACAGGTCGAAGAGCTCGCCCCGCGTTTGGCCGCGACGGCTGACGACGTCGTCGAGATCGATCCTGAGACCGGCGAGGTGATCGAGTGAGCGAGGAGTCGCGCTTCTACTTCCGTCAGTTGCTGAGCGGCCAGGACTTCGCACGAACGAACCAGATCGCCCACCAGATGGTGAACTTCACGTACCTGATCGGCGATCGGGCCACCGGCGAAGCGGTCGTCGTGGATCCCGCCTATGACATTGAAGGTCTTCTCGAGGTGGTGGCTGCCGATGAGATGCGCCTTGTCGGTGCTCTGGCCACCCACTATCACGCCGACCACATCGGCGGTCACCTGATGGGTGAGTACTCCATCGACGGCATCGCCCAACTGCTCGAACACCTCGACGTACCGATCCACGTCCAAGCCGACGAAGTCCCCTGGATCGAGCGCCAGACCGGGGTGAGCGACCAGCTCTGCGCCCATCGCTCGGGGGACGTGGTCACAGTCGGCGAGGTCGGCATCACGCTGATCCACACGCCCGGTCACACCCCGGGGTCCCAGTGCTTCTTCGTCAACGGTGCGCTGGTCTCCGGAGACACCCTGTTCCTTGACGGCTGCGGTCGCACGGACCTTCCCGGAGCCGACCCGGTGGCCATGTACGAATCGCTGACCCAGAAGCTTGCCCAGGTCCCTGATGACGCCCTGCTCTTCCCCGGACACCGCTATTCGCCGGCTCCGTATCAGTCGATGGCGGAGACTCGGGCATCGAACTTCGTGTTCGCTCCTCGCACTGTCGAAGAGTGGCTCCAGATGTTCGGCTGAGTTGGACACCGGCCTCGGCGAGGGTTCAGGATCGGTGCACAAGACGTTCGAGGAGGAATGATGGGCAACGAGGCAATCGGCCCCGAGGGAACCGTGGTCATCGTGGGAGCGTCCCTCGCTGGCCTTCGCACGGCAGAGGCACTCCGTCGTGACGGGTTCGAAGGCGCGATCACCCTCATCGGTGACGAATCCCATCCCCCCTACGATCGCCCTCCGCTCTCCAAGCAACTGCTCTCGGGGAAGTTCGAGCACGACAAGGTGATCCTCGCTGACCTCGACAAGCTCGCCGAGCTCAAGGTGACCGCACACCTTGGAAAGGCAGCGACCAGTCTCGACGTGGCGACCAAGACGGTGACGCTCTCCGGCGGCGAGACGATCAGCGGCGATGCGGTGGTCCTCGCCACCGGTTGCTCCCTGCGACACCTCCCCGGGACCGAGGGGTTGGACCACGTGCACGGGCTGCGGACCCTCGATGACGCGGACCGGCTCAAGGCAGACCTCGACTCGCTCGAGCCCGGTGCCAAGGTGGTGCTGATCGGAGCCGGATTCATCGGCCAGGAGGTCGCCACCGAGGCACACCGTCGCGAACTCGACGTGACCATCCTCGAAGGGCTCGATCTTCCGCTCAGCCCGATCGTGGGGCACGCCATCGGAGCGATGCTGCGCTCCATGATCCCTGCCGAGGTGCACCTCCATACGGGGGTGCAGGTGGCCGGGATCGAGACGGCGGACGGAGTCCGTGCGGGGCGGGTCTTCCTGAGTAGCGGCGAGCACTTCGACGCCGATCTCATTGTCGTTGGCATCGGTGTGCGACCGAACGTGGGGTGGCTGGAGGGTTCTGGCCTCAGCATCGACAACGGCATCGTCTGTGACGAGCGGTTGTTCGCCGCACCCGGGATTCTGGCAGTCGGTGATGTGGCGAACTTCCATTGGACCTCAGGCGGTCACGACGAGCAGATCCGCATCGAGCACTGGCAGGTGGCCGTGGACCACGCCTCGCAGGCGTCGAAGTCGATCCTCGAGGGAGATGCGGCCGACCCCTTGGACCTCCTCCCGTACTTCTGGTCCGACGTGTGGGGCAAGAAGATCCAGGTGTTGGGCCACCCCACTGGAGCCGATGAGGCCACCGTGGTCATCGAGCCGGACGAGGCAGGCAAGTTCCTCGCCATCTACGGCAACGGCGAGAAGTTCACCGGCGTGCTCGGGGTGTCGAAGCCCGCACAGCTAATGGGATACCGGGCTCTCCTGGTGGCGGGCGCCACGATGGATGAAGCTCGCGCCGTCGGGCAGTAGCCCTCGAGCTCGCTAGGAGCGAAGCCGGTCGAGGAAGGCTCGGACCTCGGCACCGACCTCGAAGTCTTCGGGCGACATGCCGCCGAACCCACCGTGCGGCATGGCTTCCCATAGGTGGAGCTCTGCAGGCACTCCCGCGGCACGAAGCGATCGGTGCATCCGCACTGCGTTGGACAAGAACAGATCGCGGGTGCCGCACTGGATGAACGTGGGCGGGAATCCCGCGTGGTCGGCGAACAAGGGGGAGAGGTGTGGATCTTTGAGGTCTGCACCGCCGGCATAGAGGAGGTTCGGGGCCATCAGATCGTCCAAGAGGACGTCGAGGCCTCGCAGGGTGGTGAACGAATCACCTGACTGGGTGAGGTCGACCTCGGGGGTCAGGAGGACGAGACCGGCGGGCATCGCCAGCCCCTCTTCCTTGATGCGCACGATCAAGGCCGCGGCCAGATTGCCACCGGCAGACGCCCCGCCCACGAAGACCTCTGATGGCTCCCGCTGGGCCAACAGCGCGCGGTAGGCGACCACGCAGTCATCGAGGCCCGCAGGGTAGGGATGGCTCGGCGGCATGCGATAGTCGACCGCCCAGGTGACCATGCCACGCGTGAGGGCGATCGCCTCTCCCATCTTCTGGCATGCCTCACCACCACCCACGATGAGCGCGCCACCGTGAATGTCGAGAAAGATCGGACCGCTCTCGTCAGCACCCTCGGGCACGATCCGGTAGACCGGCACCCCATCGAATTCGAGCAGTTCAGTCGTGACGGGCAGCTCGATGCCGCTGAATCGAGCGATCAGATCAGCGTCGCCTTGGGCGATCATTGACTCCCACGCAGCGGTGTCGTCGAGCGGCGGGTAGGCCGGATAGTTCACCGAGGCGTAGGCCTCGGTGAGGTAGTTCTGCGCGGCATCGCTGATCGACTCTGGCGTGTGCGGCATGGCGCCCCTTCCGATGTGCAGTCACCGTGAGGCTAGTGGCCCCCTAATGGCAACGCTCAGAAGGTGACGTTGGAGAGGTCCGGGATGGTGCG
>CAWUMT010000084.1:0-5788 GCA_963923735.1 uncultured Acidimicrobiales bacterium | reverse complement strand
TCCGCCTGGTTCTCATAGAGCCACTGGAAGGCGTTCGAGGTGAGCGCCGTGGTGGTGTCGAACCCACCACCGATGACGAGGCCGAGCTGGCCGGCGATCGAGGCATCCTCGAGCTTCTTGCCCTGGATCTCTGCATCGATCAGGTCCTTGCACATGCCAGGACGCGGGTTCTTGCGCGTCTGGTCGATGAGCTGCATGGTCCGCATCCCCATCTCGATGGAGATCTGGTTGACCCGCTCGCGGTCGGGGCTGTGGGCGGGGGTGTAGACCTGCGCGTGCACCGGCTCGCAGAAGATCTCCCACTCCGACATCGGGAAACCGATCATCGCCATGGTGAGCACGGCGGGCACCACGTTGACGATGTCCTCGACGAAGTCACCTTCGCCCTTCTCGATGATCTCGTCCACACATGCGTTGGTGAACTCACGGGCGAAGGGCTCCCAGCGGACCACGGCGGCCGGCGAGAGGTGCGAGTTGAGGGCCCGACGGAACTGCAACTGCTCGGGCGGGTCCATCTCGAGGAAGGAGTTCTCTCCGTAGGCGGCGTTGTTGGGGATCTGGATCCCCTTGTACATCGAGTCGGGGTCCTTCCAGGTCAGGTTGAGCGCCGAGAACATCTCAGGGCGCTTGTAGATCGCCGAGGCCTCCTCGAGCCCGGTGATGATCCAGTACCCGCCGTAGTTCTCGCTCCATGCGACCGGGCACTTGGCACGGATCTCTGCACCGATCTCCATACCGCGCTGCTGGTACTCCTTGGAGTGCTGGTCGAACTCGACCACGACCTTCTCAGCCATCGATCCCCCTCGTGTTCCCTCGACGTGTGCGAGGAGGCCAGCGTATCGAACCCCAAGGCGCCCTGCCCGTTCAAGGATTGAACCCGGGTACGGACGGTCCGACCAAGTACCATGCCCTCACACGTCCTGAAACAGGGGGAAATGATGCGCAAGACAGTTCGGGTTCTGATGGCGGTGGCGTTCTTGGGAACTGCCTCTCTGGCTGCGGGTTGCTCTGAGGAGAGCCACGCCAGCTCCTCGACGGGTGGGTACCTCGTCGCCCTCGGCGACTCCTACTCCGTGGGCTACCAGCCCGGCAAGGGAACCGGACCCGGCTTCAACGACTACGCCGCCAAGCAGCTCGGCCTGACCCTGGCCAACTTCGGTTGCGGCGGTGCGACGACCTCCTCGATCCTCAACCAGGTGGGCTGCCCCGCTGCAGCTCGGGCCAAGGCCGGCGTGCAGGTCTACGACAACGAGACCCAGGTGGCCGCAGCCGTGGCCTTCATCAAAGCCCACAAGAACCAGGTCAAGCTGATCACCGTCTCGATCGGCGGCAACGACGTCACCGCATGCGCCAAGGACACCAACCCGATCCCGTGCGTCTCCGCCGCGGCCGGTTCGATCAAGACCGATGTGACCTCGTTGGCCTCCCAGCTCCGCTCGGCAGCCGGTTCGGGCACGACGATGATCGGTACCACCTATCCCGACGTGATCCTCGGCTCGTGGGTCTACCCCTCCCAGCCTGCCGACCAGGCCCGCAAGGATCTGGCCGCCCTTTCGGTCACGGCGTTCAAGTCGCTGATCAACCCCACGCTTGCCTCGGCTTATGAGAGCGCGCAGGGCGAACTTGTCGACGTCACCCAGGGCACCGGTGCCTACGGCCCGATGACCGACACCACTGACGTCCCTACCTTCGGCACCCTGCCCACTCCGGTGGCCCGGGTCTGCCAGCTGACCTGGTTCTGCACCAAGGGTGATATCCACGCGGACGACGCTGGCTACACCCTCATCGGCCAGATGGTCACCGCAGCGGCAAAGGCCAAAGCCGGCAGCGATGCCGGTGGCGAAGAGGAGTAAGGCCCCTACTTCGACAACAGCGGGTCCCGGGGCAGCCCGAGGATCCGCTCGGCGATCTGGTTCCTCGTGATCTCCGAGGTTCCTCCGGCGATCGACATCGCCCGTCCAGAGAAGACCCCGTAGGACGCCGCGGCACCATCGCCCTCATCGAAGGCCGCCTCCACGCCGACAACCTTGCGTGCGAAGCGCGCACCACGCTGGGTGCCTTCTGCCGTGAGCAGCTTGGTCACGTTGCCCTCAGGACCAGGACCTGCACCGAGCACGGCGCGCATGATGGAGCGCAAGTTGATCGCCCCCATCGACTGACGCTCCGCCAGGAGGTAGCCCAGCTCGAGCTCCAAGGACGGATCGCTCCACCCCTTGCGACGGAACAGGTCGAGCACGTCGATGCCCATGCCACCGCCGGCACCGCCGCCGATGGAGACCCGTTCGTTGCCGAGAGTGGCACGTGCCACGGACCAGCCGTTGTCCACCGGGCCGACGACATCATCGTCAGGGACGAAGACGCCCTGGAGGAAGACCTCGTTGAAGTCCGCTCCACCGGTGGCCTGACGCAGAGGGCGCACCTCAACCTCGGGGGCCTCCATGTCGATGACCATCATGGTCACGCCACCGTGCTTGCCCATGTTGGGGTCGGTCCGCACCGTGGCGAAGCCCCATCGTGAATAGTGCGCACCGGAGGTCCAGACCTTCTGGCCCGTGACGATCCATCCCCCTTCAACCTTCTCGCCCCGGGTTCGCACCGCAGCGGCGTCAGAGCCGGCATCGGGCTCGGAGAACAGCTGGCACCAGACCCAGTCGCCCTCAAGCGTGCGTCGGACCCAGCGCTCGACCTGCTCCTCGGAGCCGTGCTCGATGATGGTGAGGATCACCCACCCGGTGATGCCGTACTCAGGGCGCTTGAGGGCCGCGGCCTCGAACTCCTGCTCGATCACGAGCTGCTCAAGTGCGGAGGCGGCCCGACCGTAGGGCTTGGGCCAGTGCGGCATGACGTAGCCGGTGTCGATGAACCGCGCACGCTGCTCGGTTCCGCTGAGCCCCGCCAGTTCTTGGGCGGCGGCCCGGGTCTCGGCCCGGTAGGACTCCGCCTCGGGAGGAAGTTCGAGGCCTTGGGGACGAGCGACGCCGGCCAGTCGCAGGGCGGCCACGTCACGGGCCGCCCAGTCAGCCGAGAGGTAGCCCGCCAGGGCCACCGCACGGCGGACGAAGAGCTGTGCATCGTGTTCCCAGGTGAAGCCGATGCCGCCGTGGACCTGCACGTTGAGCTCCGCGTTGAGCACGGCGGCTTCCATCGTCTGGGCAGCGGCCACCGCACCGACGAGCTGAATCTGCTCGGAAGTGCCGCCAGAGGTCAACACCCGCGCGGCATCATCGACGGCGGCGGTGGCCAGCTCAGAGGCAACCAGCATGTTGGCGCAGTGGTGCTTGACCGCCTGGAAGGTGCCGATCACCCGTCCGAACTGCTCACGCACCTTGGCGTAGGCGACCGCCTCATCGAGCGTCCGACGGGCCACGCCTGCTGCCTCGGCGGCGCCGAGGATCCGTGCCAGCGCCGTGGCATCAGGGCCCGCACCCGCGAGCACCTGGCCCTCTGCGATCTGGTGACCCGAGAACTGCAGGGCCGAGCCGTGCCGAGAAGGATCAAAGGACGGCCGCTCCTCGACACTGACCGACGAAGCAGACAGATCCACCACGACCACGTCGTCGCCGAGGATCAGCAGGCAGAGCCCTGCACGGTGGGCGCCGAGGGGGCAGAGGACCTCGCCGTCGAGCGTCGAGCCCTGCCGGATCGATGGCGCAGCGAAGGCCACCGTGCCCACGGTCGCACCACTCGCCAACGACTCGAGCCACTGCGCCTTGAGTTCTGCGGAGCCGAGCCGGTCGATGATGCTTGACGCAGTGACCGCACCGAGAAGCGGGCCGGGCGTCAGGTGGGCGCCCATCTGCTCGAGGACGACCACCAGCTCGGGGATGCCGAATCCAGCCCCGCCGACTTCCTCGGGAAGGTGGAGACCGAGCCACCCGAGCTCGACCATCTCATTGAAGAACGAAGGCAGCGCATCGTGCTCCTGATCGAGCCCCGCTCGAGCTTCGGCGAGCGAGCCGCGGCCCGAAAGGAAGGAAGTGGCCATGTCCGCCAGCTCCACGTGCGTCTCATTGATGGCGATCGACATCGTCCCCCCTGGATCAGTGCGCTTCTCTGAGCGCCCAAGGGACCCTATCGCCCAGATGCTGGCTGCGACACGCCGATGGCAACCCCACAGATGCTCCCGGTGTTCCCTTCACCCAGTGAGAGGCGCACCGATCTCGGGTCCCCCGAGGGCAAGCTGAGCAGCAGTACCGCGCGCTCGCCCTCGAGGCTCAACGGCCCGGAGTTCCACGTCGAGACTGGCCCATCGGCGTGAGACAACGTCACGGTGACCGAGGACAGCGTCACGGCCGGCGTGCCGACGACCTCGAGGAGCCAGGACCCCTCGCCGAGATCCTTGGTCACCGCCAGCTCACGCCTTCCCGAGGTCGCCCCGAGGCAGGTCCGCGGACCCGGCGCCGCCGGCACCAGTCGGTCACCATCGGCAACCACCGAGGCGGTGAACTGTGCCCGAACGAGGTGGCCGGTCGCGGGGTCTGCCATCCAACCGTTGCGCTGAAGGTCGTTGTAGGTGAGATTCCGATACCCGATGGGAAGGATGCCCGAAAGGAGGTTCTGAGGCCACCACACCGAAAGGGCGGCGGTTTCTGGCACCGGGGTGTCGAAGAGGCTGAATCGTTCGCCGCTCGACTGCAGCCGATTCAGATCCCCCTGGAGATTCGAGAAGTAGGTCTTCGGGGAGGCGGCGACCCACTGATCACGGAAGCTCCAGTTCGCGCTGATCGCACAGCAGAACCACACGAGAGCGGCTCCGAGCGTCACGGGGAGGACCCACCTCGCACGAGTCGAGGCTCGAGGGTTCGCTGCCGTGCTCCCTGCAGGCTCTGCCCACGTTGCATCCAGTGGCAGGAACGCCAATGCGCCCCCGATCAGGACGAACGCCAGCGCATCGGCCACGTGGGCGGGGTCATGGGCGATGATCATTCCCGAGACGCTGAGGCGCCCGAGTACCACCAGTCCGAACGAACTGACGAAGAGCAGGGCTCCGAAGGCCCATCCCAGCCATGCACGCGGGCGTCGTCGCAGGCTGAGCACCACCAACCCGATCAGCGCAACAAGACCGGCCATCCGGATCCAGAACGGATCATCAGGAAGGCCGTACCCCGGGATCGCCTGAGTCCATCTCCACGGACCTCCCACGAGTACCGTTCCGAACCCGTCAGCCCAGGCGATCGCCGTGGCCTTGATCCACGGCCACACCCCAGGAACGTGGAGCTGTGCGGTGTAGTGCCGGGAGGTGGTGTACCAGCTGAACACCGCGATGGGCGTCAGGTAGCCCACCCACAACGGCCACAGCGAGACGATCCGACGCAGCGACCGTCGGGCGGCGTCACTGGGCGAGCCGTGCTGGGCGCTGAGCACGATCACCAGAGCAGGCAGGGCGACCAGCAGGAGCGAGGTCTTCTCGAAGAAGGCGAGCCCGAAGGGAGCGAGCACCACCGAGGCGATTGCGTAGCGACGCTTTGAGGTCTTGAGGTAGCGGACGAAGCAGTCGACCGCGCCGAGGACGAAGACCAAGGAGGACACCACGTGCAGGGTGTTGGCGAACCACAACAAGGTGAGCACCATGGTGGGACTGATCGCATAGAGCACCACGATGAGGTGGTTCCAAGGTGTTCGACCGAAGAGCGCCGTGCAGATCCGGTACAAGAAGACGAGGACCAGCCCCTGCATCACAGACGTGTAGGTGATGGCGAGTGCGTAGCCGAAGGGATCGAGGCGCTGCAGGCCGAAGTAGACGAGCCGCCAACCGGGGACCAGATGGCCGAAGAACTACCTGTTCGAC
>CAWUMT010000083.1:0-6000 GCA_963923735.1 uncultured Acidimicrobiales bacterium | reverse complement strand
GTGAGCTCCTCGATGCCGCTGCCGATTGCCTCTTGCGCGCTGTAGCCATAGAGGAACTCGGCATAGGAATTCCACTCAACGACTGTTCCTGTGGGGTCAGTCAAGATGACCGCCAAGGGCATTGAGGGGAACGCTGCATTCAGAGCGTTGATGATCCCCTCTCTGACGGTGATGGGAAACTCAGACCCTGATTCGGCGACGTTCATTCCGCAACGACCATGGAGATCACACCGCGCTGGAGGCAGAGCGCGGTGAGCTCGGCATTGGTAGTCAGGCCCAACTTGTGGAGGAGGCGGGCTCGGTAGGTCGAGATCGTCTTGGGATTGAGATTCAAGGTGATGGCGATCTCCTTGATGCTCTCTCCCTGGGCAAGCCGCTCCATCACCGCGTACTCACGAGCAGAAAGATCGTCGAAGGAGCTTCCCTTCGTCCGTCGTGAGGTCAGATGCGAGATCGTGTCATCGACGAGGTCGGGATCGATGTAGCGAGTTCCGTTGGCGACGCTGTGGAGCGCCTCTAGGAGGACTGCCCCGGACTGGTTCTTCGAGATGAATCCTGTGGCTCCCTCAGTGAGGCAACGGGCGACGACTTCGCTACGAGCAGCCGCCGAGACGATGAGCACGGTGATCTCGTTCGGTTGGGTGTGCAGGGTTCGCAGGACGTCAGCACCCGACGCGCCGGGGAGGGCAAGGTCCAGGATGCAGATTTCTGGCGGCTGACCCGTGTGAAGCGAACCCAGGAAGGATTCGCCGTCCGGATAGATGCCGACTACCTCGAAGGAGGGATCGGTGCTGATCACGCGGGCTAGTCCCTCGGCGACGACTGCATGATCGTCCACGATGGCAATGGTGGTCACGACACCTCCTCGGCAACGTCAACATTGCTGCAATCTGATCGTAGGGGCGTGAGGTGCCATCGCGTCAGAGGCGTTCCTCCCTTTCTTGATGTTTGAGGCGGTGGTGGCAGCTCGCTGCGTCAGGACTATCTGCTTTGTCTCAATTGAGCGGGGGGACGCCGGTGATCCCCCTCAAGGGCCGACCCCGGCACGGAAACGGTGCTCTGGGTAGCCTCAGACGATGGACGACTTCTTGGGTACGAACAATCTTCGGTTCGAGCGTGAGGGATCTCTCGCCTGGTGCATCATCGACCGGCCGGCAGCCCGCAATGCGCTGACCCCCTCGATGTACTTCGGAATCCGTCGAGCGGTGGCGCTCGTCAACGACGATCCCGAGCTCGCCGCACTCATCATCACCGGTACGGGCGACGTCTTCGCTCCCGGTGGCGACCTCGGTGGCCGCCACGAGGAAGGCGATGATCCGATCCCTCCTGCTCTCGGCGCGGAGATGCTGCCCTTCACCTCCATCCGCGAATCCCGAGCTCCGGTGATCGCCGCGGTCAACGGCATCTGCCAAGCCGGTGGTCTGCTCATCGCCATGATGGCGGACGTCTGCGTGGCCTCGGACCGAGCGACGTTCCGCGTCCCTGAGCTGCTTCGCGGCATTCCCGATGCCACGTACGCAGCGGCGCTCCCCGCTCACGTCGGCGTCGCGGTGGCAAGGGATCTGCTGTTGACCGCCCGCCCCTTCGGTGCAGAGGAGGCCCAGCGCATGGGTCTGATCTCTCGAGTCGTTCCCCATGAGGACCTGCGAGATGCAGCGGTCGAGGCGGCTCGCCAGGTGCTGCGCACTGCGCCGATGGCCCGAGCCCACGTCAAGCGGATGATGAACGAGCGTTACGGCCTCGTTGATTATCAGACCATGTTCGCCGCACTCAGCGTGTCAGACGAGCCCCGAGAGGGGATGACGGCGTTCATGGAGAAGCGCCTTCCTGCGTGGATTCCGCCGGACCTCGCAGGAGACTAATCCGAACGGCCAGCCCCGTCGGACGCCTCCTCGGCAGTCCGATACGCTTGGTCCCTCACGGAGTCCGAGGAATCGGAAGACGTGTTCGGAGAGGTGCGAGAGCGGCCGAATCGGAGTCACTGCTAATGACTTGACCTGGGAAACTGGGTCCGTGGGTTCAAATCCCACCCTCTCCGCTCATTGGATATCTTGACCTCAGATCCCGCGTGGAGCGGACAAGGAACAAGGAGCTCGCGATGCTGATCTCGACCATGAACGACGTCCCCGGCTACCTGATCACCGCAGTGCACGGTGAAGTGTTCGGCCTCACGGTGCGAACCCGAAACGCCGGCTCGCAGATCGGTGCGAGCTTCAAGTCCATGGTCGGCGGTGAACTCAAGGGCATCACCAAGAACCTGCAGATGAGCCGTGAGGAAGCGTTGGAGCGCCTTGTCGCAGAGGCAGAGGCCAAGGGCGGCAACGCCATCGTGGCCATGCGGTTCGACACCACCGACATGCCGGGCATGGGCTCGGAGATCTGCGCCTACGGCACTGCAGTCACGATCAGTCAAGTGCAATAGATCGAAGGTGCGGTCGCCAAAGCGGCACGAGCTGGCACCGGCTCAGGTTTCTGACTCCCACTGGATCACATAGTGGCCATCGGAGCCGTGTGTCACCCGACAGGCATGGGGTGCTTGGAAGTGGGCAGGGGCCAGGAGGTGCCCACTGTTTGCACAATGCTCAAGCACCTTGCGGCGAGCTTTCGCAGCCCGGTCATGATCGAAGTTCGATCCTGGGCCGGGATAGAGGGACCACTCGGGGAAGAGCACATGCACGGGCGTATGGACGACATCGCCGGAGAAGCAGATCCCATCGAGGTCGTCCTCATAGATCACTGACCAATGGCCTGCGGTGTGCCCTGCGGTCTCCATCGTGGTGAATCCGTGAGCGAAGGGTTCACCTGCTTCGAGAACCAGCGCCTGGCCGGCATCGAGGACGGGAGCGACGCTGTCGGTGAAGACCCCAAGGTTGTAGGAGAACTCGGGGTAGGTCTCTGGCTGCTGCTCGAGGGCTTGCCAGAAGGCAACCTCAGGTGCGGAGAGCACGTAGCGGGCATTGGGGAATGTCGGCACCCAGGTGCCGTCGATCCTGCGGGTGTTCCAGCCGCAGTGGTCCGGGTGGAGGTGCGTGCAGATCACAAGATCGATCTGGTCGGGGTGGCTTCCCGCGGCCTCGAGGCGCTCCAGCCATGGGGTATCGAGGCGGTCGTAGTACTCGTTGGGCGGAGTCTCACGCGGCTTGTCGTTTCCGATGCACGGATCGATGAGCACGGTGAGCTCGGGCGTTGTCAGGAGCCAGCTGTGGTGAGCGAGCCGAAGCGTTTGGGTGATGGGATCAACGTGATCGGGATAGAGCCATTCCGCATGTGGTGCGATCAGGTCGGGGTCCCACCCGAAGCACAGCCCGGCGACGGGGAGTGGCTCTCCTTGGATTTCAAAGACAGAGCGCAGATTCGATCGACCAATTCTCATAGGAATGAGTGTAGTGAGGCTCGGTTTCTCTGCTGAGTGTGCGGAAGTTCAGCGAGTCTGGGTGCCGGCGAGCATCTTGCGCACGTCGCGGTAGCGAAGCCAACGAGCCTGGTCGTAGTCATAGATCTTGCAGGCACGCGTGTTGCGCACGAAGTCCCGAAAGCGCAGTTTGCGGTCCACGATGGTCTCAGGGAACGCCTTCTTGAGCGCGGTTGCCGCAGCTTCGAGCCGGTACATCGGGATGCGCATGTCCACGTGGTGGGGGACGTGGACCATGATCCAGTGAATGAAGAAGTTGAGGGCCTTCGACGCCCGCAGGACCGTCGTGCCCTGCATCTGGGCCCGGAACTTGTCCCACTCATCACTGCGGTACCACTGAAGGTCCGGGTCCACGTGGTGGACGTGGACGAAGGAGCCGATCACATAGCTGAAGGTGAGGAACGGAAGGATCACCGTCACGCAGGCCAGCCAAAGCTGTCCGGTCAGGCCGCGCCCCTCAATCGCGCCGATGCCCATGAAGAGCCCGATCAGGCCGAGCACGGAGAACAGGACGATGAATCGGTCACGCCGCGTGGCCTTGACCCAACGGGGCGGAGGTGAGCCGACGACCATCTTCTTCCACCACACCTGATGGAGGTAGTAGGCACCTGCGCCCACCCAGGACCACTCGACCCGGTGGACGAGTCGACGCCACCAGCCGGTTTGGGCCCAGGACTGCGGGGTGGCCGGCTGCCAGACGAAGTCGTAGCCCTCGCGCACGGTGAAGGTGTGGTGCACGCGGTTGTGCCCGAGCACCCAGCCCTCATAGACGTGCCAGGAGGGCACCATGCCGAAGTGTCCGACGATGCTGTTGAGGCGACGTGACTTGAACAGGGCAAGGTGTGCCGCATCATGGGCGACGATGAACAGACCAGCAACCACGAGCGTGAGCGGGATGAGCAGCAGGAGCTGACCCCACCAAGGAACGAAGCAGATCGCGGCCAAGAGCCCCACGTACATCGCCAGATCCCGACCGAAGTACCAGAGGCCATGCCAGGTCGGGTTCTCGAGGACCTTTGGCGGCAGCGCGTCGAGTACCGGCTTGAGCGAACGGCGCTCGTGCGGCGCCGCATTGGTCTCAGTCACGCCGTCGATGGTCATGGGGCTCCTCGCTCCGCAGTTCTCAGTCGAGACGACTGCAGCCTAGTGACCTCGCGCGTTATTGGAACTTCAAGGATCGAATGAGCTCGATCAAACGATGCGGAAGACACCAGTCGCCGAGGTGACCGTCCGACCCGGCTCGCCCTCATCGTGGATCGTCACTTGGACACCCACCCGCGCACCGTCTGCGGCGGCCGACGCGACCGCACTGGCCCGGAAGGGACCGACCTTGCCCCGAGCCATGAACATCACGTGCCACGACTCGAGCAGAAGTCGATCGGTGCCGGCAGCCGCCTGGGCTGCCTCCGTCGCCGCAGTGTCCAAGAGGACCTGCTGGGGTCCGATGTGCAGTGCAGCATCAGGCGAGGAGTGCTCGGTCAGCAGCTCTGGTAGCCGCCACGCGCCGTCGGCACCCTTGGTGCAGCCGAAGACCTGGTGGAGCGGCGGCAGATCGGGTGAGTCGACGATGCCCATGTCGGCCTCGTCCTCGAAGCGCGTCATGCCCTCGGGGACCTGGCCGATCACCGCACCTTGGCCATGGGCGAGTGCGATGACGCGCGAGTGGTCGTCGGCGTCGACGATCTTGGCCTCGCCGAAGTAGAGACGGCCCCCCACCTTGAGCGGGGTGGCATCGATGACCTCGAGGGCGCGGACCCCCGCTCCGTCATCGATGACCTGATACGAGCTGATCACCGGGTTGGGCACGGCCTCGAGGTCCGAGGGCCCACTGGCGGTGGGGCAGAAGATGCCGAAGACGCACGGCATGATGCCGCCCGCGGGATTGCGCATGTCCGAGCGCAGCACCATGGTCTCGTCGGTGACGTTCGAGTTCATCGAGGAGAAGCGACGGCCGAGGTATCGGTAGCTCAGCAGGGCGCCCCAGCGCTGGCGGAGCTCCTCCCAGTACTGCTCTTCGGATGTCCCGCGGATGTCCTTCGGCATGGCCCCTCCTCCTGACGTGGAGGTCACCGTAGTGGTTGAGAAGTGGCAGAGTGAGGGGAGCAATCCCTCTCACCTCGGAGCCCTTCTGTCGATGTCCCCCAAGCGCTACTGGCTCGAGACCCTGGGCTGTCCGAAGAACGAGGTGGACTCGGCCAAGCTCGTCGGCCAACTCGAGGCCGAGGGCTACCTCGAGGCCGACGACCCTGCCGACGCAGAGCTTCTGGTGGTCAACACCTGTGCCTTCATCGAGGCGGCCCGGGAGGAGTCCATCGATGCCGTGCTCGCCCTGGCCGATCACAAGTCCGAGGGTGCGCGTCTCGTCGTCACCGGGTGTCTGGCCGAACGCCATGGCGCCGAGTTGGCCGAGGCCATGGAGGAGATCGATCTCGTGGCTGGCTTCGGTGCGTCGCTCACCGAGGTGAGCCCGACCCGTGTCGTGCTGCGCACCAAGTCCGACACCCGCGCGGAGGCCTCGCTGCTCGAGTTGCCACGCACGCAACCGGCGGGACCCTGGGCGTACGTCAAGGTGGCCGAAGGCTGCGATC
>CAWUMT010000082.1:0-6251 GCA_963923735.1 uncultured Acidimicrobiales bacterium | reverse complement strand
GATCCTCTCTGGTCTCGTGGGCTCGGAGATGTGTATAAGAGACAGCTCCGGCACGTCATCGGTGGTGAACCTTCTCAGCCATCTCGGCCTGCACGGGCCTCAGGACCCGATGAACCCCAAGCCGGATAACCCCGAGGGGTTCGGAGAGTCACTGGGCATCACGCACCTCGACGATCTCCTGCTCTACCGACTCGGGGGGGCGTGGCAGTGCCCACCGCCGTCGAGCGCGCTCGACTTCGATGACCCCGACTGGATCGAGCGAGGCCGGGCTGCCTTCACGACCTCATTCGGTGGACGGGACGAAGCACGAGGCTGGGTGCTCAAAGACCCACGCATCTCACTGCTCCTGCCGTTCTGGCGGCGAGTCCTCGGGCGGGAGCGCCTGCGAATCCTCTGCGTCTTTCGCTCACCCGAGCAGGTCGTGGCCTCCTTGGCTTCTGAACGTCGAGGTTCGTCGCAGATGACCAATGAGGTCCTCGCCATGGCCAACTGGGAGCGCTACAACCGATCCATGCTTGAGCAACTCGGACCCGACGACACCGTGCTCTTCGCAGACTTCGATCGCCTGCTTCACGACGAGGAGTACCGCCAAGCCTTTGCTCCTGCTGCGGCAGCGTTCCTATCTCCCGTGATGGAAACCAGCCCTGCGAGCGTGGCTGTCGGCCTCGAGGAACGCCTGAGCTGGGGCAAGACGACCTCTCGCACCTCACCTGGCGTCCTCAGCCCCGAACGCGAGGCACTCCGATGGACGCTCGATCGAACACGGACTCACCTCGACGGGACACCCGGCGCCGTGGGACCCGAGGATCCCTCAACCGAGGAGCTCTTCCTCGAGCACCGCCAGTGCGAGGACCCCAAGACCTGTCACCACGTCTCGGGCTGAGATCACAAACCCGCGGGTCGGGATCAGATCGCCTCAGCCCGGCGGAGTGCCTCGGCCAACTCGGCTCGAGCTCGGGCGACCCGTGAGCGAATCGTCCCCACGGGACAACCCGCCGCCTCGGCCGCCTCCTCGTAGGACAGCCCCACCACCTGGGTGAGCACGAAGGCCTCTCGGCGCTCCGGCTCGAGGCTGGCGACGAGGGCATCGACGCCTGAGGAGGTCGGGTCGTGGTGGTGGCTCATGGTCGGGGTGTCGAAGACCAGGCGCTCTAAGAGCCGGTGGGAGCGGTAGCTGCGACGCAGGTCATCGGCACACACCCGACGAGCGATGCTCAGTAGCCAGGTCTTGGCCGAAGAATCACCTTTGAAGCTTCGCAGTGCACGCATGGTGCGAAGGTACGTCTCCTGCACGAGATCGTCGGCCTGCCCCTTCCGGCCGAGGAGAGAACAGAGCCGCCAGACGTCCTGTTGGGTGGCTTCGACGAATGCAGCGATGGCTCGCTCATCGCCCGAGCGGGCATCGAGCGCCAGTCGGGTCACCGCTTCCACGGTCAGAACCTACCCGAAACGCCAGCCTCCCTCGAGGCCAGGTTTCCGGGAACTTTCTCTCCTCGGGGAGCGACAAAGCAAGAGCCATGGATTGTGAAATCGCTCAGGAGACGTTCTCCGCCGACCTCGACGGCGAAGCGCCGTTGGAGGAGGTGGCGGCCGCGCTGGGCCACGCCTCGAGATGTCTTCCCTGTCAGCGCGCTCGGCGCGAGATGGGTGCGCTCCATCTCGCCCTGCGCGAGGCGCCGGTCCCTCGCTCCCCGGACTACGCAACACTCGTGGTTGCCGAGTCTCGGAGTTCCTTCAAGGTGCGCCGAGGGCTCGCTCGGCTAGCGCTCGCCATGGTGGCGATCTTCCTGCTCGTCGACGCCCTCCCGGGAATCTGGACCACGTCGGGTCCCGCCCACCTCGAACACCACCTTGCGATCTGGTCCTTCACCTTCGCACTGGTGCTCATGATCGTTGCGCTGCGACCCTCGCTCTCACGGGTGGTCCGACCCGTGGCTACGGTCTTCGCTCTCGCCATGATTGCCGTCGCCATCTTGGATGCCATACGCGGGGAAACCCCCATGCTGGCGGAGTGGCACCACCTTCTCGAGCTGACCGGCGTGTTCTTGATCTGGGTGATCTCGATGCCGGCTGCCACGACCTCCGACGAACCGGCAACTCCCGGCCTTCACCTAGTCACTGACACTGCTCACCCCGAAGCGATCTGACGCACACCTGAGAAAGGCACCCCATGAAGCACACCACCCGGAACCTCGCCCGCCTCGGCGCCCTCGGTCTTGCGGCGCTGTTGTTCGCCGCCTGCTCGAGCGGACCCGCACAGCCCTCAGCCTCGCTCGGCAACGTCACCAACCGGACGATCGCCCCTTCGATCGCCTCGATCCCACTGACTGATCAGCATGGTGCAACGGTCACCATCGGGAGCTTCAAGTCCAAGACCCTTCTGGTGGTGCCGTTCCTCACCCTCTGCCCCGACGTCTGTCCTTTCACCACCGGCAACCTCCTCGCCGTACAGGCCTCGATCGACGCAGCAAAGCAGAACAAGGACGTTGCCATCCTTGAGCTCTCGGTCGACCCAGAGCGCGACACGCCCGAGCGTCTGGCGGCCTACGCCAAGAACGTCGGAGCATCGTGGACCATGGCAGTTGCCTCGGTGGCTGACACTGCAGTCCTGATGAAGTACTTCGGCATGACCACCGAGAAGATGGACGCCGAGGCCGGAAGCGGCGTGGTGGACTGGATGACCGGGCAGCCTCTCGCCTTTGACCTCGCCCACTCCGATGGCTTCAGCGTGATCAACACCGAGGGCGTCGAGCGCTTCGTCTCGGGCGCCACCCCCGCCTTCCACGGCACGCTCCCGAGCGTGCTCAACACCTTCCTCTCCGAAGAGGGCAAGGCAACGAAGGCCGATCCTCCGAAGAACGGCTGGACTCCCGCCGACGCCCTCGGCGCGATCTCCTGGGTGGCAGGCACGAACATCCCTCTGGCCACCTCGTAGCCCTCGAATCCCTCCCTCCGTTCGAGGGGTGGCTGGTTGTGGGGGCATCGGGCCAACTAAACAGGACTTCATGGATCGCCGCCGCCTGCTCAGCATCGTGGGTGTCGGCATCGTGCTGGCTGGGACCATCGCCACTGCGGCGTGGCTGACCTTCGTCCGGGGAGACACCTCGATGGCGGCGATGGACATGAGCCAGGACAATGCGGCGGCGATGACGAACCACAACATGCACGGTGCGGCGATGAGCGCCTCGAGCTGTGCGCTGGTCTCCCCTACGGCCCTCAACAAGGTCCTCCACACCATCGTGCAGGCGCCCTCGTCCACCTCGTCGCAGTATGAGACTTCGTGCACCTATCCGATCGCCGCGACGGACCAGACCCTGACCATCCGCTATTCGATGAAGGTCACCAAGGATTCCTTCAACGCCACGGTGCCTCAGGAGGTGTCCTCGAAGGGAAACCTGACCCGCCACCTCTGCTCCGTCGGCGACACCGCCTACTGGGGCACGGTGGGAACCGGCGCAGACGCGACGACCGTGCTGGCCGTGCTCAAGGGCCAGAACCAGATGGTGATCTCCGGCGCACTCACTCCGGAGCAGGCCCAGCAGATCGCCAAGGCCGCCCTCCCTGCGCTCTAGCCGACGGCAGGATCCTTCAGACTGGCTCCCTCAACGTCGAGCTCGGGCGTGAGCCGGTCCAGCCACTTGGGGAACCACCATGCGCTGCGTCCGAGCAGCGCAAGCACTGCAGGGACAAGTGTCATGCGCACCACGAAGGCGTCGATGAGGACGCCTGCGGCGAGCGAGAAGCCGATCTCCTTGGTGATCAGCGCCTTCGAGATCACGAAAGAGAAGAACACCGAGAACATGATGATGGCGGCTGCCGTCACCACCGGTCCGGACTCCAAGAACCCAGAGGTCACCGCATCCTTGGGCTCCTTGCCCTGCACATGGGCCTCTCGGATCCTCGAGACGAGGAACATCTCGTAGTCCATGGCGAGGCCGAAGAGGATGCCCACCAGAAGGATCGGGAGGAAGGAGATCACCGGACTGGTCGCGGGCAGCGCCACCAGCGAGCCGAGATGCCCCCCCTGGAAGATCCAGACCACGACACCAAGCGTGGCACCGATCGACAGGAGGAACCCGAGCACCGCCTTGAGCGGCACGAGGATCGAGCGGAAGATTCCCATCAAGATGATGAAGGCCAGCCCCACCACGACCAGAAGATAGAGGGGCAGCGCGCTGCCGAGCTTGGCCGAGACGTCGATGTTCATCGCCGTGGCCCCGGTGACGTAGACGTGTGCGCCGTAAGGCTTGGCCACGTTCTCCGCATCAACCCGGATCCGCTGAACTAGCTGTTCGGTCGCCTCAGAGCTCGGGCCCGAGTCGGGGGTCACCACCACCACGGTGACGGTCTTGTCGGCGTTCTGTTGCGCAGGCGAGACCGAGGCCACACCCTTGACCATGGCCAGATCCTTGGTCGTCTCCTCGGCCACCGCGACTGGATTCAGCTTCGGAGGCGCGTCGACCACCACAAGCAGCGGCCCATTCACTCCCGGGCCGAATGCCCGACTCATCAGGTCGTAGGCCGTGCGCGAGGTGGAGCCCACCGGCTGGGTTCCCGCCGAGGGGAGCCCGAGGCGCATGGAGAACAGAGGGATCGACAACAGGACCAAGAGAGCGACCACGACGACGACGACCACGGCCGGTGCCTTCGTCATCAGGGTCGCCCAGCGACGAGCCGGGCCCACGCGCTTCGAGGTCCGCAGCTTGGGCGCACGGATCCGTCGATGAGCGAACCCGATGAGGGCAGGGACCAGCGTGATCGCCACCAGCACCGCCACGATCACGGTGGCGGCTGCGCAGAGTCCCATCACGCTCAGGAAGGGGATGCCCACCACGGTGAGGCCCACCAGCGCGATCACCACCGTGGCACCCGCGAAGGCGACCGCTGTGCCGGCAGTCCCCACTGCTCGAGCGATGGCCTGTTCGGGATCGAGGCCCCTGCCGAGCTCTTCTCGGTAGCGATGCAGGATGAACAGTGCGTAGTCAATTGCCACCGCGAGGCCGATCATCGTGGCAAGGATCGGCGCAGTCGAGCTCAGGGCGATGACGCCACTGAGTGCGTTGATGCCCATGAGTCCGATCGAGACACCGATGAGTGCGGTGAGGATCGGCAGACCTGCAGTGAGCAACGAGGCAAAGGTGATGGCCAGCACCAGATAGGCGACCAGCAGGCCGATGGCATCAGAGTTCTTCTCCGTGGGCTGACCCACGATGCCACCGCCGTAGGCGACGGTCATCCCCGCAGAGCGTGCCGGCGCTGCAGCAGCGGAGAGTGCGTTCTTGGCCCGGTTCGAGATCTCGGTCGCGGGCACCTTGAAGGCGACCGTGGCATACCCGATGGTCCCGTCCGGAGAGATCGTCGGCCCGATGTAGGGATCCGAGACATAGACGACCTGAGGTTGGTTGCACGATAACGAGGGAACGTTGAGGCCGTCCCCGGTGCCCTTCGACCAGCAGGCCTCGTGCAGGGAGGCCAACAGCGCGGCCTTGGTCTTCGGGTCATTGAGCGTGGAACCCTTGGGAGCTTGGAACACCACCTGGGCCGAAGCTCCTGAAGCCTGCGGGAACTTCGTGGTGAGCAGATCCATCGCCTGCTGCGACTGCGTTCCGGGGATCGAGAACGAGTTCGACTCCTGCTTGTGGAGGCTGGCCGAGGCCAAGAACACGGCAACGAGGACCGCGACCCAGGCGAGAAGCACCCAGCGACGGGCTCGGAACGAACCGAGCCCGATTCTCGAGATGAGCGATGCCATGGAGACCCCTTTCGAGGGGCCATCGTACCGAGCGCCGCCCCGAAGACGGGCGTTCGTCAGTGAATCAGCTCGAAGGTCGCTCCGACGTACTCAGAATCCCCGATCTGTTCCAGCCGTGCACGCACCGGGAGGCCGACCTTGGCCTCGTCGGGATCAAGGTCAAGATGCGCCGTGACGCGCAGACCAGGCTGGTCATCGAGTTCGACCACACCGATGACGCGCGGGACAGCCAAGCCGGGCAGCATGGCGCGCTGTTGGACGACGAAGGAATAGATCGTGCCTGTGCCGAGGACCGGCTTGATGGTCAATTCGCCAGCACAGATTCGACAGGCCTCGAGTGGTGGGTGATGGAAGTTCGCACAGTGCTCGCAGTAGGCCATCGAATAGATGCCGTCGCTCTGTGCGTCCCACCACGCCTGAGTGTCCTCGTTCGGAACCGGTACCGGAGGAGGGAGGTCGATGCTCATGGGTGCTCCTTCGCGTAGATCTGTGCACCACC
>CAWUMT010000081.1:0-6270 GCA_963923735.1 uncultured Acidimicrobiales bacterium | reverse complement strand
GGGTGGCACCACGGTCACGATCACGGGCACGGACTTCACCGGCGCCACCGACGTCTCCTTCGGTGCCACCGCGGCAACGAGCTTCACAGTCGACTCCGCCACCCAGATCTCTGCAGTGGCCCCTGCGGGCGCTGCAGGAACGGTCGATGTCACGGTGACCACCGCAGAGGGGACCTCTGCAACGTCGAGTGCCGATGAGTTCACCTGGGTCGTCCCTGTGGTGCCGAGCGTGACCTCACTGTCGCCGTCTGTGGGGGGAACTGCTGGTGGATCCTCCGTCGTCATCACGGGCACGGACTTCATCGGTGCCACGGATGTCTCCTTTGGCGGAACGTCGGCCACAGGATTCACAATCGACTCAAACACCCAGATCACGGCAGTGGCCCCTGCGGGAACTGCGGGAACGGTTGATGTCACGGTCACGACTTCGGGTGGGACCTCGACCACCTCGGCCAGCGATGAGTACACCTATGACGACTCCCCGAGGATCCTCAGCGTCGAGAACAACGCCGGGAATAGCTGGGGTGGTTACTACGTGACCCTCCATGGAGTGAATCTGTCGGGGGCCACTTCTGTCGGGTTCGGCACCTATGACATGACGTCTTCCTTCACGTCCGCGGGAGACGGATCCTCGATCTCGGTGTACGTCAACGGTGCCACCTACACCCCTGGACTGGTCGACGTCTCCGTGACCACACCCAACGGCACGGCGACCTCGACCAACGGTTTCGAGTTCCTTCCCTTCCGCCTCGCCTGGTGGGCGATGGACCCGAATCGCTACATGGCCGTCGGCGACGTGATCACGGAGAGCTTCGTCGTCTACAACCAGTCAGCCTGGCCACCTCAGGATCAATCCGGGGTTCAGATCGCCAGCAGCATCGGCGCGACGGTGAGCTGCGACTGGGCGACCCCCGGAACCCTCCAGGGCAATCAGACCAACTGCACGGCGACCTACACCATCACTCAGGGCGATGTCGATGCCGGGCACGTGACTGAGACCATCAGCGTCACCGGGAGCCTGACCCCGAGGTCATTGACGATCGGGGGAACGATCAACTATCTCGCTCCCGATCCCTCGGCCGGGATTCCGTCGATCACCTCGATCGGTGACAGCGTGACCAGCCTCTTGGGTGGCCAGTCCGTCACCCTGTATGGCACGAACCTCGGTACAGCCTGGCGCGTGCTCTTCGGAACGTTCCCCTCGGGATCCGTGATGGTGAACGGTGACGGGTCGGTCACGGCCCAGGTGCCGGGTCATCAGTTCCCCCTCGGCTTCGGAGACGTGACGGTGATCACTGCAGGTGGATCTAACACCTTCGTCAACGGTGTCGAGTTCGCCCCCTTCAAACCTCAGTGGTACTCGGTTTCTCCGGGGACCTACTCGAACGTGGGCGACGTGATCAGCTACAGCTTCGTCGTCTACAACCACAACGGCTGGCCGCCGGCACCGTTGAGCGGCGTGACCATCACCAGTTCTGCGGCAGCGGACCTCACGTGTAACTGGGCGACACCCGGGGAGATCCCCGGTGGCCAGGTGAACTGCTCGGGGACCCATACGGTCAGCCAGGAGGACATCGATGCCGGGACGATCCAGGACGTCGTCTCCATCTGGAACCCCCAGGTCACCGGGACGATGACGTGGACGCACTCCATCTCCTACAGCGCGCCCTGATCCTTGGGGCGTGGGGGGGCGGGTCCGGAGCCCGGTGTAATCTTCACTCCTTACGCCTGGATAGCTCAGTGGTAGAGCAACGCACTCGTAATGCGTAGGTCGTGGGTTCAATCCCCACTCCAGGCTCCACGTTGAGGCGTGAGCCTCGGGGGTAGGAACAGGGGGGAACACAATGCGTTATCGCCATCTCGGTACCACCGGCGTCGAGGTCTCGACTCAATGCCTCGGCACAATGATGTTCGGAGCCTTCGGCAACAAGGACCACGACGACTGCGTGGCCATCATCAACAAGGCCATCGACGGGGGCATCAACTTCATCGACACCGCCGACGTCTACTCCGACGGTGAGTCTGAGGAGATCCTGGCCAAGGCCATCAAGGGCCGTCGAGATGACCTCGTGATCGCGACCAAGTTCTTCAATAACTTCAAGGGCGAGAAGAACCGCCGGGGCGGTTCACGCTTCTGGATCCGCCAAGCGGTCGAGAACTCGCTCCGCCGACTGGGTACTGACCGCATCGATCTCTACCAGATCCACCGGTACGACTGGAACACCGACATCGACGAGACGCTCGGTGCACTCAGTGACCTCGTGCACGAGGGCAAGATCCTCTATCTCGGTCACTCCTCGTTCCCCGGCGACAAGATCGTCGAGGCCCAGTGGACGGCCCAGCGCCGCAATCGTGAGCGATTCGTGTGCGAGCAGCCGCAGTACTCCGTCTTCGCCCGTGAGGTCGAGAACGAGGTCCTTCCCGCCACGCTCAAGTACGACATGGGCGTGATCCCCTGGTCGCCGCTGGCCGGCGGCTGGCTGGCGGGCAAGTACCGCAGGGGAGCCGAGGTCGAAGCTGGCTCGCGTTATGCCAAGGGTGGGATGTTCTCGCGCATGCAGGGCGAGGTCGACACCGACGCCGACCCGCGCATCGACCTCGTCGAGCGTCTGGCGGTCGTGGCTGATCAGGCCGGCATCTCGTTGACGGCGCTGGGCCTCGGATTCGTCGATGCCCACCCGGCGATCACCGCACCGATCATCGGCCCGCGCACCATGGAGCAGCTTGATGGTCTTCTGGCCGTGGCGGACATCGAGCTCGATGCCGCCACCCTCGATGCGATCGACGAGATCTGCCCTCCGGGGACAAACGCTCCGGGCGTGACCAGTTCGGTGCCCAACAAGATGCTTGAGGCGAAGAACCGCCGGCGATGATTCGGTTCTCGAACTGAGGATTCCGTAAAGACCTTCGGGAAGAGGTCTCGCCCATTGGGCGCCTAATCTCCTCTTGGCGTTCAGTGGCTGCTGGTCCAACGTGCGACCGCGTGGAATGCGGTGTACAGGCTCGGCACCACCTGCGACTCCGTGCCGGCGAGGCCCGATCAGTTTCTGAGGTGCCGTTCCTAGGTCACCGCGATGGTGATGATCTTGGAAGCTGGACCCAACCCGACCTTGTTGATCGCGGAGATCTTGAAGGAGTAGGTGGTGCCACGGGTCAGGTTTGTTGCAGTGAAGGAGCGCTGCCGGTTCACAGCCTTTGCGGTAGTCCACTGCTGCTGATTCGTTGACACTTCGATTCGGTATCCCTTGATCACCGCGTCACCATTGGATCCCGGTTCATTCCATCTCAGCTTCACCGAGGCCCCGGTCACGGTTCCGCGCACGTTGCGGGGTTTGCCTGGGGCGGTGACGGGTGGCGCCTGCTGAGCACAAATCATGCGCTGTCCGGAGTCGGCGGTGTAGAAGCCGACGGCCACACATCCACCGACGTTCGAGCACGAGACGTTATTGAACTCTTCGTATCTGCGCGAGAACTCCGCGAGTCCGATGAAGTTGCCGTCCTTTGTCCATGAAGCCCATCTCCCGTTCACCATCGACCAGGTGAAAGCGATCTCGTCGTAGGCATCCTCGTTGTCGATGTAGTACCCCGAAACCATGCAGTTGCCCAGGGAAGCGCAGGACACGCCGAGAATCGCATCGTGGTACGTCTCACCATTGGCAGTGCTTCGCAATGCCGTGAACGGGGGGAATACAACTTGCTGGACGACTCCATTTGTGATCTGGACCATCGTTGCCAGCTGCCCGTGATTGGTTGAGACGTAGCCACCCGCTACGCAGTTGCCATCAGCGGGGCAGGAGATTGACACGAGCTGATCACCCGCACGGATGCCCACGCGATTGACGACGACTGAATCGGGTGTTGCGGGAGCCACGGTGGTCTTGAGGATCCCATCGGCCACAACACTCACGATGGAGTGATACCCGCTGTTCGTGAATTCGGCTTGACCGACGGCCGCGCAGTTGCCTGACGTTGAGCAGGAAACCGACGAGTAGGTCGCGTTGTTGACGGTGTCGGAAACGCCGCTGACGCTGGTCGGGGTCTGCACGAGCTGCCACGTTCCATTCAGCTCGACCTCGACAATGGGCGCATTGAGGTCCCTGCCAACTGCAGCGCAGTTGTCGATCTTCGGACACGAGATCGAGAAGAAGTTCGTCTGACCCTCTGGCCCGGGGGGAGCGGGCGAAGACCCGTAGGAGGGCGCAGAGACTCTGCCCCACGAGCCATTGGTCATGGCAACGATGGCCCCTTCGGCCGGGTTGGAGGAAGAGCCGGTGTTGGGCGTGGAGTACTGGCCGGCTGCGACACAGTTGTTGTCACTGGGGCAAGAGACTGAATTCAGAGCGTTGTTGTAGTGGTCAGTTTTCAGATCAGAGAGGTTCGAGTAGTCAGGCGACTGAGCGTGGCTCCACCTGGTGCCTCCCTCGATCGAGACCATGACAGCCTCTGACCATTGCCCTGCGTAATCGTTCCAGGCACGGCTCCCGACTGCGGCGCAGTGGTTCTTCGAACTACAGCTGACGGAATTCAACATGGAGGTGTCTTCTCGAAGCCCACTGAAGTCCACTGGCTGGGGGGGCTGCCACACGCCACCGGACATCTGCCAGATCATCGCGTGCAGTTGGAGATCGGAAGGGACCGTTACGTAACCGACCGCAACACATTCACCCACCGATGGACACGAGACTTGGTTGATAAAGGATCCCGGATTGAGCGGGTCCGCCAGTCCGCTGGGGTACGAAGGGGTGACCACTGGATCGATTGAAGACACCACGCCAGCACCTGCGATCGCCGCGTTACCGCTGAGGACGATGGTGCACGAAAGGACCACGAGGGAGAGCAGGTAACCAAGTCGTCGGGAAGGATGCATCAGGGAACCTCAGGTCATCTCGATGGAACCATCCGGTCTCGGAAGGACTTGAGCAAAGCCTACCGATCCTCGATGGAGCATTTCGGCCACGATTTCAGCCGGGGAGGATTCACCCACGCTGGCGTGAGCGGGTCTCTCGTGGCGCGACTTCTCAGCCGGACGCACCGTCGGCAGCCGCCTCGAGATCGGCGACGACAAGCCGGCGCATCTGGAGCATCGCCTGCAGCGCAGCTTGCGCTCGTGCCGGGTCGGAGTCGCCCAGGAGACGCCCGAGGGCCTCGGGCACGATCTGCCATGAGACGCCGTATCGGTCCTTGAGCCATCCACACTGTCCTTCTGTGCCACCGGTCTTGATGAAAGCGTCCCAATAACGATCAACCTCAGATTGATCTGCGCAGAGCACGAAGAGTGACATCGACTCACTGAAGGCGAAGGGAACAGGTCCACCGTCGAAGAGCAGCATCTCGGTCCCACCGACGCGTAGGGCGATCTGCCCCCCCGACCGATCAATGTCGACTTCGGTCGACCCGGCGAAGATCGATTCGTAGAGGTCCGCGGCTTCTGCGGCGTGGTGGTCGTACCAGAGGAATGGACGAACGGTTGCCATCAGGTGGTCTCCTTCTCGACGGCGGAGCGGAACGCATCGGAGCGTTCCTTCCAGTTTGCGAACTGCGTGAACGAGGGTGCGGCAGGACTGAGCAGCACGACCGATCCCGGCGATGCCCACGTGTGAGCAGCGTGCACGGCCTCTGCGACGTCGCCAGCATTCACGGTGCTCAGCAGCTCGGTGGTGGCGAGGTTGCCAACGAGTCGATGTCCAGATTCAGGGAGTCCGATCACCAGCGTGGGCACGCGACGGTTGCGAAGTGCGTCGAGAAGCTCGGAGTAGTCGACGCCTCGGTCGTGGCCTCCGAGGAGCAGTGCGACAGGAGTCTCGGAGAACGACGCCAGCGCAGCAAGCGTGGGCAGCGGATTGGTGGCGAGGGAGTCGTCGATGTAACGGATGTCCTCGTGTTCGGCCACCAGACTGAGCCGGCCGGTCAGGGGCGCGTACCCAACGGCAGCGGCGGCGAGGGCGCGGGGATCATCTGCACTCAACACCCCGAAGGCCCGGAGGGCGACTCGTGCCACTTCGGCATTGGCAAGGTTGTGCTCCCCGACGAGGCCAAGGGGCTCGGCCCAGGATCCGGCGAGCTCGGTGGAGACGATGACTTCACCACCGAGCTGGTCTCGCTGGGCCAGCAGCTCGGCACTGCGCCCCTGGATGACGGTGCGAGTCGCCCCGGGGAGTGAGGTGATCGAGAGCTTGTCGGCGATGTAGCGAGCCTGATCGCCATGCCAGTCCACGTGGTCCTCACCCTGTCTCTTATACACATCTGACGCTGCCGACGATACTCCTTGTG
>CAWUMT010000080.1:0-6307 GCA_963923735.1 uncultured Acidimicrobiales bacterium | reverse complement strand
GTCAGATGTGTATAAGAGACAGGGTGCGGTTGCCCACGATCTCCGTGCCGTCCTTGATCGACTCGATCCGACGGATGTCGATGCGGACCGAGGAGTAGAACTTGAGCGCCCGACCACCGGGGGTGACCTCGGGTGAGCCGTAGATGACGCCGATCTTCTCTCGCAGCTGGTTGATGAAGATGCAGATGGTGTTGGACTTGGCCAGGTTGCCCGTGATCTTGCGCAGTGCCTGGGACATCAGTCGTGCCTGGAGGCCGACGTGGCTGTCACCCATCTCGCCTTCGATCTCGGCGCGGGGGGTGAGGGCGGCGACCGAGTCGATCACGATCACGTCGAGGGCACCCGAGCGGATCAGCATGTCGGTGATCTCGAGGGCCTGCTCACCGGTGTCGGGCTGGGAGATCAGCAGGTCATCGACGTTCACCCCGATGGCCCGGGCGTAGACCGGGTCCATGGCGTGCTCGGCGTCGATGTAGGCGCAGGTGCCACCGTTGCGCTGGGCCTCGGCAACCACGTGGGTGGCCAGCGTCGTCTTACCCGAGGACTCCGGTCCGTAGATCTCGACGATGCGGCCTCGGGGGAGGCCGCCGATGCCGAGTGCCATGTCGAGGGCGAGGGCACCGGTCGGGATGGCGTCGATTGCCATGTGGACGTTCTCGCCCATGCGCATGATCGAGCCCTTGCCGAACTGCTTCTCGATCTGGCCGAGCGCCATGTCGAGGGCCTTGGTCTTGTCGTCCTGCTGCGCCATCTTGTCTTCACTCCTTGGGGTTCACTCTGTCTGGTGCCGGCACCCTAGGGAGGGGCTGTGTCAGCCCTTCCCTAGGGGTCCTCCGCCGTGTTCGCCACCATAGAGCGAACAGGTGTTCGTGTGTGGGATTTTCTGGGATTTCTCCAAGAAGCCCTGAATTGCAGGGGTCCTGAAGGCCTCAGCCCACAAAGGTCGCCCGATGGAGGACCGAATAGTTCGATCCGTCGGCCCCGGGGGTGGACTCGATCAGGACGAGCTCGGTGCCCGTGAAGTTGGTCGAAATCGGAACGCCCACGAGACCCTCGGGCAGGCCCGCCTTTCCCCGCAGCCGCACCAGAGTCAGGTGCCCGTAGAAGGGGTGCGAAGGCGCACCGAGCACCCCGTCGAGCGCTTCCTCGACCCCGGCGGCCACCTCGTCGAGGCCCTGAGCGGGGACCACGAGCGTGCCGTCGCGACCGAGTTGCTCGGTGGTCGGACCGAGGGTGACCTCAGGGGGAGCGAACGCCGCGGCCACCTCATCGGCGACCTCAGCGAGCATCGCCACCGTGCGTTCGTCCGCGTGTGCGGTGTAGCGCAACGTCAGGTGCCAGCGACGCTCGGGTTCCCAACGGATGTGCTCGTGCTCCTGGCGAGGAAGGTTGCGCAGCACCTCGAGCGCCGCGCCCTCGGGTCGCAGGCAGAGGAAGCTCGACATGGCTCAGTCGACGATCGCCGCGTAGACGAGTGCGGAGAGCTCCTCGCGCAGCGGATAGGTCCCCGAGGGAAGCAGCTGGGTGAAGAACGACACCTCGAGTGCCTCGATGGGGTCGACCCAGAAGATCGTGGAGGCGGCACCACCCCAGGAGAACGATCCTTCGGTCACCGGAACCTTGTGCGCCGCCTCGTCGATGACCACCGAGAAGCCGAGACCGAAGCCCACCCCGCAGTAGGAGGTCTCCGAGAACATGTCTTCGGCCAGCTGTTCCAAGTCCACGCCACCGGGTAGGTGGTTGCGCACCATGTGCTCCAAGGTGCGCGGCCCGATGAGTCGAACGCCGTCGAGCTCTCCCCCGTTGACCAGCATGCGCGTGAAGCGTGCGTAGTCGTAGGGCGTCGAGTAGAGCCCGCCACCGCCTGAGAGCAGGCTGGGCCGCTCCGCCGGTGGCAGGGCGAGGAAGTCGATGGCCACGGCCTTGCCGCCCTGGGTGGCGTCAGGACCGTAGAGCTGCGCCACCGATCCGACGTCGTCCACGGGAACGCTGAAGCCGGTCTCGTGCATGCCGAGCGGGGTGAGGACCATCTCGTCGAGGACCTCATCGAGGGGCTTGCCCACCACGACCTCGAGGACGCGGCCGAGGATGTCGGTCGACATCCCGTAGTTCCATCCCGTCCCCGGCGTGAAGCGCAGGGGCAGCTGCTCGAGCAGCCGGCACGCCTCGGCGAGGTCGATGCCCGCCGGCCAGCCCCACTCGAAGCCGGCTTTGCGATAGAGCGCATCGCTCAGGTGGTTGTACTGGAACCCATAGGTCATCCCCGAGGTGTGGCTGAGCAGATGCCAGAGCCGGATGGGCTCGGGACTCGGCACGACCTCAGGTGCGTCCTCGGTACCGCCCACAAGCACGCTTGGCGTATGGAAGGCATCGATGATCGGGGCGATCGGATCGTTCAGCCGCAGCAGGCCACGCTCGACCAGCATCATCGCGGCGATCGACACGATCGGCTTGGTCATCGAGTAGATCCGGAAGCGATGCGAGGCGCTCATCGGTACGGCGCGTTCGATGTCGGCCATCCCCGAGCTGGCCACCCAGGCCACCTCTCCACCGCGGCTGACCGAGACGACGTACCCGGGCAGCAGGCCGTCGGCGACGTAACGGTCGAAGTGCTCGACGATGCGGTCGAGGCGGGCCGGATCGAGGCCGACCTCCTCGGGTGATGCGGTGACGTCCAGTGCGGGCACAGCCTCCGAGGCTAGCGCCGGGTGGCTTCAGCGAACCCCGAGGGTCCAGCCTTCCTCACCGAGCACGCCCTGGCGCTGACGGGTGGGAAGCGAGGTGAGCGAGCGAGGCGTCAGCAGTTCGACACGACCCCTCGTTCCCGCTCGGCGCAGCGCCCGCAGGGTGCCGCGCACCTGGGCCTGGTCCCGAAGCGCATCGCGTTCAGCGCGCCAGTCGAAGAGGCCGTGCCAGGTCTCCGCCAGCACCACGTCGCCACCGGGATCCCCGAGACCCTCGAAGGGCCAGACCCGGACCTCGGCCTCCCCGTTGCGCAGTCGCTCGAGGTAGGGAAGACACGTGAGCATCTGGCCACCCACGGCCCCCTTGCCCACCAGCATCCAGTTGGAGATCACCCCGGGTCCGGCCAGCTCCTCGGTCCGGCGCAACCGGGGCAACGGGCTCTCGGTGAGGCCGTCGATGGCCACGTTCCTCACGCTCAGCGCCCGATACTGCTCGAAGCGCGGTGCGATCGGGCGCCCCCAGAAGCACCGCACCTTGGCGGACTCGTTCAGCTCGTTGGCCACGGCGAAGCGGTTGTTGGCGTTGCGCTCGTCATCGACGGCGAGCTCGCTCACCCTCCGCCAGAGCGCTCGCCACCTTGGGCGGCCCGGGAGGCCGAGCACCTTGGCGCTGCCACGGGGCAGCCCGAAGGAGACATCGAGCGCCACGAGAACCCGACGTCCGCGCCGTGCCGAGCGCGAGAGGTGGTGCTCGATGGCGCACATCGTCTCGAACCGCGTGGCGTGGTTCTCCGTGCGGATCGGTCCCTCGACATCGAGCGCGCCGAGGGCGAGCCAGCAGGAGTCGGTTCCCGTGGTGGGCATTGCAGCAGCGGACCAGTCCACGACGATGGCGTCGCGCAGCGGCCCCGAGAGCGCCGGGCTCACCTGATGGCCTTGAGCTCCCGACGCAGCAGATCGAGCGCGGAGATCGCGGCGAGTTGACGAATCCGAGGGCGATCCCCCGGCACCCGGAGCTCGTGCGCTCGGACCGAGCCGTCCGGCAAGGCGATGCCTAAGAAGACCGTGCCCACCGGCTGGCCGTCCTGGGTGTCAGGGCCCGCCACCCCGGTGATCGAGAGGCCGAGGTCGCTGCCCAGCGCGGTTCGCGCCCCTTCGGCCATCGCACACGCGGCGGCCTCGGAGACCACGGGTCCCTCGGGCACGCCGAGCAGACGCTGCTTGACCTCGGTGGCATACGAGACGACCCCGCCGCGGAACCACGCGCTCGCCCCTTCGATGCCGACCAACCGTGAGGCGATCAACCCACCGGTCACCGACTCGGCCAACCCGAGGGTCAGCCCGCGCTCGACCAGCAGGGTGGCGATGGCGTGCTCCATGGACTCCTCGTCGACACCGAAGATGATGTCGCCGAAGGCCTCCTCGATCAGTCGACGAACCTCGAGCTCCTCGGCGGCCAGGAGCGCGTCCGCCTCGCCTTGGGTTGGGGCCTTGGCCGTGAGGCGGACCTTGATGCCCTCGATCCCCGAGGCTAGGAACGCAACGGTGAGCCCCGAGTCGGAGGTCTCGTGGTGTTCGAAGCGCGAGGCGATGGCCTCGGCCAGTGCGGACTCCGCCGCACCCCAGGTCCGCAGCACCCGTGAGGAGATCACCGCAACGCCGTCGGCGCCCATCCGTTGGCGCAGGTCCGGCAGGATGCCTCGCTCGAACATGTCCTCCATCTCATAGGGGACCCCGGGAACGGCGTAGATGACCTTGTTGCCCAACGGACAGATCAGCCCCGGAGCTGTGCCCCTCGTCTGTGCGATGACGCTCGCTCCCCGAGGGAGGTCTGCCTGTCGCAGGTTGTTCTCGGGCATCTCTCGGCCCCGCGAACCGAACATCGAGCGGATCAACTCGACGATCTCGTCGTGGCGCTCGAGCTCGACACCCATGATCTCCGCGATGGCCTCACGGGTGATGTCGTCCTGGGTGGGCCCAAGTCCCCCGCAGATGATCACCGCATCGGACCGGGCGAGCGCAGTGCGCAGGGCAAGGAGGATCCGCTCGTGGTTGTCACCGACGGCCTGGTGGTAGTGCGAGTCGACCCCAGCCGCCGCCAGGTGCTCCCCCAGCCATGCCGAGTTCGTGTCGGCGATCTGGCCGAGCAACAGCTCGGTGCCGATGGCCACGATCTCGACGCGCATCTCTTAGGCCTTCGAGTGCTCGAGCCGACGGCCGTCGAGCCAGTACTCGATCCCCGTCCAGATGGTCCAGCCTGCGGCCAGCCAGAGCAGGGTGACGTGAAGCCACACGAGGTTCTTCGTGGGAGGAAGCACCACCACGGCGATGGCCCAGTCCTGGATGAAGGTCTTCCACTTCGCACTCTGGCGCGCCGGGATGGAGATGCCCTTGCGCGATTCGACCCAGCGGTACCAGGTCATCCACAGCTCGCGCAGTGCGATCAGCACGATGGGAACCCACTGCATGTCCCCGAGCAGAGCGAGGGTCACCATGCAAGAGAGGACCACGGCCTTGTCGATCAGCGGGTCGAGGAAGGCACCCGAACTCGTGGTGCCCATCTTGCGCGCCACGATGCCGTCGAGGCCGTCAGAGAAGGCAACGATCGCACCGACCGCTGCCGTGCTCCAGGTCGCACCCCAGTGGACGATCATCCAGATGAACACTGGGGTGAGGACGAGCCGCCCGATGGTGATGGCATTGGCCGGAGTGGCGATGGCCGATTCACCGAAGGTCTTGCCGCGCACCTCGTCCATCAGGCCAGCTCCCCGGCGAGGTCGAAGGCCAGTGCGTCGTCGATGCGGATCCGATGCGTGGTGCCCGGCTCGAGATGCTCGGGCACCTCGATGATCCCGTCGATCTCGGGAGCCTCGTGGACGGAGCGGCCGACGCCGGGTGAGTCGATGAGCACAGAGAGAGTCTGCCCGACCAGCGCGGAGCGCTTCGACAGGGTGATCTCGTCCTGGAGGGCCGAGACCTCGGCCAGGCGCTCCAGCGCCAACTGTGGGTCGACCTGGCCCTCCATGGTGGCGGCCAGTGTCCCCTCCTCAGGAGAGAACGGGAAGAAGCCGGCCCAGTCGAGCTGGGCGTCCTCGAGGAAGCGGAGCAGCGCGTCGTGATCGGCCTCGGTCTCGCCGGGGTACCCGAGGATGAACGAGGACCTAAAGGTCGCCTCGGGCGCCCGAGACCGGATCGCCGCGATGCGCTCCAAGAAGCGCTCGGCGTTGCCCCATCGGCGCATCCTGCGCAGGTGCGGAGCCGAGGCGTGCTGGAGGGAGAGGTCGAAGTAGGGAAGACCGGTGGCCAAGATGGCGTCGATCAGCGACTCGGTCAGCCCAGAGGGGTAGAGGTAGAGCAGCCGCACCCGCTCGGCGCGTTCGGCCACCTCCTCGACGAGGCGCACCAGCGGCTGGCGCGGACCCTCGGCGCCGAGGTCGAGGACCTCAAGAGCGTCACCTTCGGCGCGGCGATCGAGACCCCATGACGCGAGGTCCTGAGCGATGAGCACGATCTCCTTGGTCCCGCTGGCCACCAGCTGATCGACCTCTTCGAGGACCGACTCGTTCGTCCTCGACCGCTGGTCCTGTCTCTTATACACATCTCCGAGCCCACGAGACCAGAGA
>CAWUMT010000079.1:0-6346 GCA_963923735.1 uncultured Acidimicrobiales bacterium | reverse complement strand
TCTCGGCGACGTCGGTGGTGACCGATGCGGCGACGGGTGTGGTGAATGACTGGCTGAGCAGTGTCGCCTTTGATGGAGCAGGCAATCTCTACACCATCGGAACGGACGGTCACGTGTGGGAGCAGCCGGCGGGAAGTCCCGGCACACTCGTGGACTACGCGGACTTCTCGTCATTGAGCACCTCTTCGGGCCTTGTCGTGGCGAACGGGTACATCTACGTGAGCGACAACGACTTCATGGGTGACATCTGGCGTGTTCCGACTGGTGCCACCACCTCGCTGCCCCTGGCTGCCCAGGACTGGGCCACCGGATTGGGTACGAGTGGAGTCAACTCCATGGCCATGGACGGAACGGATCTCATTGCGGCAGCGAATGACTCAAGTCTCTTCCGGTTGGACACCTCTCAGGGATCCATCGCCGGTCCGAGCCCGTGGATGACCTCGGGACAGCTGCCTCCCCAACTCCGTAGTCAGGTGGCGACCGACTCGGTGGGGAACGTCTACTTCGCGAGTTCCCATGCGCTCTACATGATCCCCGTGGGGACGACCTCCTACGAACTTCTTGCCGACAATATTGATCCCTCGGGAGACGGCCTCGGATCTCTGGTCGTAAGCGGTGGGTCCGTCTTCGTGGTGGCAGGTGGCCCACAGGGTCAAGCGCCGCAAGTGGTGCTCGAGTTGACGGGCATCGTTCCCACCACCACCTCGACGACCTCTGCATCGACGACCTCGACGCCCCCCACCACGGGTTCGCCCAGCACGACGGCACCGGGGACCACCACCACCGGTCCGGGAGGTCTGGCGATCACCGGTGCACCACTCCTGTTGAGTGCAGCCCTCGGCCTCCTCAGCATCGCCACTGGCGTCGTCCTCAGAAAGACACGGCGGCACGCCTGAGCAAGATGCCCCCGTGGGTCGGACTGATTAGGCTGAGCCCTTCGACTTCGAAGGGGGAGCCATGGCAATAAAGATCGCATCAATCGACGGACATGACGTCGCGTACGAGATCTTCGGCGAGGGGAACACAGGGGGCACCTGGGTGTCCACGCCTGGCGGCCGCTTCGCCATGGACGACCCCGGCTTCAACCTTCTGGCTCAGGAGTTGGCCACACACAACAAGCAGGTGATCCTGTGGGACCGTCCCAACTGCGGGTCCTCCGAGGTTCGCTTCGATGGCCCCTCCGAATCGGTGATCCAGGCTGACGCGCTGGCTGGTCTGATCAAGCACCTCGGCGTGGGTCCGGTGATGATGCAGGGCGGCTCAGGTGGTGCGCGCGTCACGCTGCTCGCGGCGCAGCGCCATCCGGAGATCTGCAAGGGCGTGGCGCTGAACTGGATCACCGGTTCGACCTACGGCCTGTTGATCCTGGCGATGGTCTACTGCTTCGACTCCTACTTCGCTGCCTTCACCGGTGGGATGGAGGCAGTCGCAGACCTCGATCTCTGGAAGATGGTCCAGGAGCGCAACCCGAAGAACCGCGACATCATCCTCTCCCAGGACCGCGACGAGTTCCTCGACACGATGCAGCGGTGGATGCGCGTCTACTACGAGGTCGAGGGCGAGCTCATCCCGGGTGCATCTGACGATGAGCTCCGTGCGTTCACCAAGCCAGCGATCATCTTCAACTCCGGGCACTCCGATCCCCACCACCCTCGTTACGTGACCGAGGGCGTCGCAGCACTGCTTCCCAACGCGCAGCTGGTGGATCCGCCGTGGGGAGACCGCGAGTGGCTTGACCGTGGAGAGGACAACACTGCGAACGGCAATGGGCTCTTCCGTCGCTGGCACCTTCTCACTCCCCAACTTCTGGAGTTTGAATCTTCCATCAGCTGACGGCGCTAGGGAACAAGCAAGGACTAGCGCCAGGTAGTGGAGATCTAGTTCGACACGCTCTTCTTGAAATAGGACCTTCTGCCCTATGACCTCCTCGGTAGGGTTCGGCCGAAGAGGAGAGTTTCGATGAAGAATTCTGCAAGATTCATTGTGCGCTGCACTGCCGCGCTGCTCGTTGTAACCGGGGGCCTTCTTGCCTCCTCTGTTTCTTCCCAGGCGTCGACCACGATCAGCCCGTTCCTTAACGGAACTACTTCGAGCGGGCAGTTTGAAGCCGGTGGGTACAACAACAGCCTTGCGATGGATTCGTCGGGTGGTATCTGGTCGGTCAATGGCATTGGTGGATCTGTCGTCAAAGCTGATGTTCGTACGGAACGACCAACGACGTTCACCCGGATGGTCGCGCCGTCCCAAATGGGGGGCGAGTTGGCAGCAATGATCTCCTTTGGCGCCGATGATGCCCTTTGGGTGGTGACGACTTCCGGAAACGTCTTTCTCTTTCCCTCGGGATTTACGTCAGGAACTAACGGAACGATGTATGCGGATGGAACTTCGATTGCCGGGGGACCTCCCAACGGCATCACTGTGGTTGGAGCACGTGTGTACTTGTCGAATTTCAGCGGCACCGTCGTTTCATTTCCGACGGGCCTCTCGAGTGGGGCACTCCCGGTGACTACCGGAACCTCGTTCGCAACTGGATTGGTTCCTGCAGTTCAGGGACTGACGACAGATGGCACCTCAGTGGTGGTTGCCGATGACGGCCAGAACAATGGGGAAGCCACATCGGGGATCTACCGACTCACCACTACGGGTGGTCCATACACTTCCCCGGCCTATTGGATTGACTGCACTGCAATTCCAGGCATCATCCCGGTCGGCGTTACGTTCGCACCTGATGGGACCTTCTACGTCTCGAGCTACAACAAGGGGATCTACGTCGCGTCGCCAAACTCGACCACGGTCACACTCATGATCGATGCCAACACGATCATGGGCCAGTATCCCGATGCAATGGTTGCCGATGGGACGACGCTCTTCGCCACAGGGCTGTCCGCTGACCCGTTGAACGTGGTCTTCGCCATCGACATGGGACCTCTTCCCACTACCACCACGACGCAAGCACCGACCACAACGATGCCGGCAACGAGCACCACGGTCTCACCTGGCAGGCTTGCCTCAACCGGGTTCCCGTTCGGCAGGCTTGTGGCTCTCGGCGGTGTTCTTCTGGGACTGGGGACCTTGGCGAGGCGCAAGGTCCGTCGGGTCTGAGTCTCGATCTCACAACGTTCTTCAACTGATCGATGGAGGCCCTGATCTCTTGGTTCACGCCTCGGGGAGCAAACTCTCGCTGGGCTCGGTAGGGTTCCCTCGTTCACGACGCTGAGGGGGGAACTATGCCGATCGCATCGATCGACGGGCACGACATCGCCTACGACATCTACGGAGAGGGCAACACCGGGGGCACCTGGATCTGTACGCCCGGAGGCCGATTCACGAAGGATGACCCGGGCTTCCCGCTTCTCGCCGAGGCGCTGGCGGAAGGCGGCCGCCAGGTAATCCTGTGGGACCGCCCCAACTGCGGAGCCTCAGAGGTCCGCTTCGACGGCACCGAGTCCGAGTCCGAGATCCAGGCCGACGCACTGGCCGGTCTGGTCAAGCACCTCGGCGTGGGTCCGGTGATGATGCAGGGTGGCTCGGGCGGTGCGCGCGTCACGCTGCTGGCCGGCCTTCGTCACCCTGAGATCTGCAAGGGCATGAGCATCAACTGGATCACCGGGACCTCCTATGGCCTGATGGGCCTAGCCAACGTCTACTGCTTTCCCTCCTATGAGGCGGCGTTCCAGGGCGGGATGCAGGCCGTGGCCGATCACGAGACCTGGGCTGAGGTGATCGCCAAGAACCCGAAGAACCGCGACATCATCCTTTCTCAGGATCGAGACGAGTTCTTGGAGACCATGAACCGCTGGGCCCAGGTGTACTGCGAGTCGCCGACCTCCCTGATCCCCGGTGCGCTCGACTCGGACATCGCCAAGTTCGACAAGCCGGTCATCGTGTGGAACTCGGGCAAGGCCGACATCCACCACCCCCGCAAGCTCACCGAGGCTGTCGCCGCCCTCCTGCCCAACGCCACCCTTGAAGAGCCGCCGTGGCCCGATGAGGAGTGGATGGAGCGTCTGGTTGAGAACGTGGCTCAGGGCAATGGCCTGTTCCGCCGGTGGTATCTGATGGCTCCGCGCCTGATGGAGTTCGAGGACTCGATCTCCTAGACCAGCGCCCGAAGAACTCCCCGGAAGGCCCCGGTTCCCTGCGAGGGAGCCGGGGCCTTCTGCTACGCACAGGCCTTCGTGCCCCTCCGTGAACTCCGGTAGATTTGGGGGGTAGACGAGCCCCGCAGAGGAGTGGCGCAGTGCCGGCAACGGTGGTGGTTGGAACCCAGTGGGGCGATGAGGGCAAGGGAAAGCTCACCGACCTCCTGGCCTCGCAGATGGACGTGGTCGTCCGCTATCAGGGCGGGCACAATGCCGGCCACCGGATCGTGGTCGACGGCGAGGCCTTCGCTCTCCAGTTGATCCCTTCGGGGATCCTCTATCCCACGGTCACCCCGGTGATTGGCAACGGCGTCGTCGTGGACCCCTCGGTCCTCCTCCAGGAGATCGATGCCTTGGAGGCCAAGGGCGTCGACACGTCTCGACTCCTCGTCTCGGGCAACGCGCACCTGATCATGCCGTACCACGTCGAGATCGATCGGGTGACCGAGCGCTACCTCGGCAAGTCGGCCTTGGGCACGACCAAGCGCGGGATCGGCCCCACCTATGCCGACAAGGCCAATCGCGTGGGCCTGCGGGTCCAGGACCTGTTGGACGAGAAGATCTTCCGCCAGAAGCTCGAGCTGGCATTGCGTGAGAAGAACGCGTTGCTGGCAAAGGTCTACAACCGCCTTCCGTTCAACCTGAACGAGATCACCGAGTTCTACATCGGCACGCTCGCCCCGCGGATCGCACCGATGATCACCGACACGGTGGGCTATCTCCACGATGCACTCGACGCGGAGCGCAACATCCTGCTCGAAGGTGCGCAGGCCACCTTCCTCGACCTGGACCACGGCACCTATCCCTTCGTGACCTCGTCGAACCCGGTGGCCGGGGGAGCGTGCGTGGGGGCCGGCCTCGGTCCCCGCGACATCTCGAGCATCGTGGGGATCGCCAAGGCCTACGTCACCCGAGTGGGTGCCGGTCCGTTCCCCACCGAGCTCTTCGATGAGGTCGGCGTCATGCTCGTCGAGCGCGGTCACGAGTTCGGCACCAACACCGGCCGCATGCGGCGCTGCGGTTGGTTCGATGCGGTGATGGCCCGTCAGGCCGTCCGCCTCAACTCGCTGACCGAGGTGGCGCTGACCAAGCTCGACGTCCTCGACACGCTCGAGACCATCAAGGTCTGTGTCGCCTATGAGGCCGACGGCGAGCGCTTTGATCACCCGCCCTATCACCAGTCCGTGCTGCACAAAGTCACCCCGGTCTATGAGGAACTGCCCGGCTGGGGCGAGGATCTGACCAAGTTCACCGACTGGGGTCAGCTTCCTCAGGCCGCCAAGGACTACATCGGCTTCCTCTCCGCACAGATCGGCGTGCCGATCCGCACGGTCGGTGTGGGCCCGGGTCGCGAGCAGTTCGTCAGCGTCCCGGCGTGAGTTCTGCTCGGACCGCAGTCGTCATCGGCTCCGGAGGCCGAGAACATGCACTGGCCCGAGCACTTGCCGCCGGTGGAGTCAACGTGCTCGTCACCCCAGGCAATCCGGGCATGCCCGACACGATCGGTGCGGCCACGATCAGCTGTGTGCCGACGTCCGCCGAGGAGCTCGACGCCGACCTCTTCGTCGTCGGTCCCGAGGTGCCGCTGGTCGATGGCCTTGCGGATCGACTCCGGGCGCAGGGCAAGCTGGTCCTCGGCCCCGGCGCGGACGGCGCTCAGGTGGAGGGCTCCAAGGCCTTCATGAAGGACCTCTTGGCCGAGGCGGGCGTGCCGACCGCGGGGTACTGGACGATCCGGGATCTGGCGGAGGCCACCAAGGTGCTCACGACGCTCTCGCCGCCGTACGTCATCAAGACCGACGGCCTTGCTGCGGGCAAGGGCGTCCTGGTCACCGACTCACTCGATGCAGCACTCGCCGATGTGGCGGACAAGCTCTCGGGCTCCTCGTTCGGCGACGCCGGCACCACCGTGGTGATCGAAGAGGGCCTCGAGGGACCCGAATGCTCGTTGATCGCGCTGTGCGACGGAACCAAGGCGGTGGCCTTCGCTCCTGCTCAGGACTTCAAGCGAATCTCCGATGACGATCAGGGTCCGAACACCGGCGGCATGGGCGCCTACTCACCGATGCCCTCGGTCTCGGCGGCACAGGTGACCGAGCTGATGGCCACCTGTGTCACGCCGACGCTCGAGGCACTGAAGGCCCGGGGCATCGACTACCGGGGCCTGCTCTACGCCGGACTGATGCTCACGACCGCCGGGCCGA
>CAWUMT010000078.1:0-6383 GCA_963923735.1 uncultured Acidimicrobiales bacterium | reverse complement strand
ATCCTCTCTGGTCTCGTGGGCTCGGAGATGTGTATAAGAGACAGGTCAACCACCACCCGTACAACCCGACGGTGCCGAACCCTTACGTGATCGCCATCATCGAGATGGATGACCAGCCGAACCTCCGGGTCTTCACCAACATCCTCGGCTGCGAGCCCGAGCAGGTGAGTATCGGTATGCCGGTCAAGGTTGCCTTCGAGGACCACGGCGACAAGGCCGTCCCCGTCTTCATCCCTCGCTGAGGACGTCGCTCAGGCTTCAGGCTCTGGCGGTCCCTGCCACGGCCAACGGCCGGTCACCTCGAGTTCGAGCGACCAGGAGAGGAACGTCCGGATCACGACGATCATCGCCAGCACGCCCACGCTGGTGAACGTCGGCGTCGTCGCAACGGTACGGATGATGTCGCCGGCAACGAGCACCTCAAGGCCCAAGAGGATCGAGCGACCGATCTGCCGCCGAGTGGTTCGGTAGGCGCCACGACGATCAACCCCTGACTTGAGAGCACGAAGGCCTCCGAGGACCAACCCCGCTGCGGTTCCGATGACGATGATGCCAACGCCGATGGCATCAACCACTTCACCGGTGCGCGAGATCACCTCTGCGTAGTGCATGGGTTCAGTCTGACCCGTGGGGGAGCAGGTCGCAATGAGCGACCGAAAGTTCAGCCGGCAAGGAAGTTGGTGATGGCCTGAGCGATGGCCCGGGCAACTGCCTGTTGGAACCCCGGATCAGCGAGCATCGCTGCATCCGTGCCGTTTCGCATGTTGCCGACTTCGATGAAGACCTTGGGCTGGGCAGCCAGGTTCAGTCCGGCGAGGTCGGAGCGCTGGGCGATGCCGTTGACACCGTCGTAGGTGGAAGGAGGCATCCCCGCTGCTTGGATCGCCGCAGCGATGTTCTGGCCCAGCTGCGCCGAGGAACCCACGATCGGACCGCTCTGGCCAGCACCGGAAGGTTCGAGCACGGCGAACCCACGCCCACCCGAGGGGCCACCGTCTGCGTGGATGGAGACTGCCGCTGCGGCTCCTGCCTGATTCACCATCGCCGCCCGGGCATCGACGCAGGGACCCACTCCGTCGTTGGACCCTCGGGTCATCACGACCTGCGCGCCTTCTGCGGCCAAAGCTGCAGCCAGGTACTGGGAGACCGCCCACGTGAAGGCCGCCTCGGGATAGCCACTGTCCGTGGCGGTCCCCGTCGTGTCACATGCCTTCTGGCCCACGCCGTCTGGCACCAGAGCATTGATGACCTCGGGATGGGCCCAGTTGTTGCCGTTGTGGCCGGGGTCGATGCCAACCACCTTCCCCGTGAGGGCTGATGAGGTCATCGCCACGTTGGGTTGTGCTTGGTACCAGACGGGGGAGGGGATCGTGGTGGGCGTTACGCCTCCCGCAGCGGCACCCTGGGGTCCTGACGTGGTCGTGGGCGCAGTCGTCGACGTCGAGGCCACTGCCGAAGTCGTCGAGCTGGATTGTATGAGCGTCGAAGGCGTCGAACCGCACGCCGTCAGCAACAAGGCCGTGCAGCAAATGATCCAACGGCGCACGTTGGGTGTTGCTAGCCGCAATGGGTGACCTGCACGTCACTTTGGCCGACTGGCACAACCTGTGGTGCTGCCTCGCCCTGAGCATCTTGTGACATCCAGGAGACCATGTCGTTCATGGACACGGGGATCACCCCAGTGTGGTTCTTCCCTGGATAAATCCAGCGAGCCACGTTCGCCCCGGGAAGAGTGCAGAGGTGGTTGGCCAACAGAGCAGTAGAGGCCACCGGGATCTGCTCATCGGCACCACCCTGAATGATCAGCAACGGGGTGGAGGGTGCCGTGGTGAAGTTCCCCGGGTCATTCGCCTCGAGGAGAGGACGCCACGTGGGAAGCGTGAAGGGGTCCGCCTTCACCAGCTGGGTGATGGAGTACTGGTCGAGCTGGTTCTCGACGTAGGTGAAGCAGCCTCCTGAAACTACCTTTTGCTTCGAGAGCCCGAGGGGAGTCAGCACCTCGTTGAGGGGCGCCTTCTTGTCTCCGTAATAGAGATTGAAGCCCTTAGCGGCCATGTAGAGGTAGAAGCGATACGGCGAAGTCTGCAGGGATGCATAGATGTACTTGAACTGAGACGGCGGTGCTCCGGCGACGACGCCCAGCATCTTGAGGCCGCCCTTGGCTCCGTAGGTCTGCCCAAGATGCCAAGCGAACATGGCCGTCTGTCCACCTTCAGAGTGCCCCCAAACGATGTAGTTCAGGCTGGTGTGCGCCCCGGCCACGTCGTGCGAAGCCCGAACGATGTCGATCGTGTTCTGCGCCGCGAGTTCGCCGACTAGATACGGAAGGAGTCCAGGCGGCGTTCCCTCGCCCTGGTAGTCACTGGCCGCCACGGCCCATCCTTTGGCCAACATGGCGTTGACCGGGGCGATCCCGATGGACAGCTGGTTCTCATCAGTGGGATTCATTGAAGGGGCGCACTGATAGGCCATGCCGTTCGTGCCGTGACCCCATGAGACGACTGGGAAGCCGCCGCTCGGAGCGGGGCCAGTCGGGGTAACGAGCAGGCCGGTCACGACCGCTGCCTTGCTCCCGATGCCGGTCGAGACGTACATCACCCGATAGGTGGTCCCGTTGACCCCCGGAATGGTCACCCTCTCAGACTTGACCAAGGAGCCGATGGGCTTACTCAACGCATCAGAAGGCACCTGATAGAAGCTTGGAGTTCCCTTGGGCAGGGTCGACGTAGACCCCGAGGACGACGAGCTGCATGCTGCGAGCGTGAGACCCACACCCACCATCAGAACCGTCAGCGAACGCTTCCTCATCTGAGCCTTCATTTGAACCCCCTCCGCGATGTGGAGAGCCTACGCAGAGCGGGAACCGAGTGACAGCACGTTCCGAGAAATCCCGGAAATATTGGCTTTGCCCCGCTTCTTGCCCGCCGATAATGCTCATTATGTCAACTAGACCAGATTGGGATGAACGGCATGGAGGTTGACTCACCCGTGACGCCGCTCCCCGGCTAAGGCGCTCAGGGACGACGGCCAGAGAGGTCGAGCATGCGGTCTTGGACGCTGGCATCGGCGCTCAGCGATCCGGACTGACCCTCGCCGAACATCCCCGGAGGCATCGATCCTGAGCTGGCCATCATCTCGAGTCCCTCGAGGCACACCTGGGCGGTGGCCTCGGGAAGGTCCTCCGAGGCACCGATGGCCCGGGACAGGTCCCATGCGTGGAGGAAGAGGTCGTTGGACCGGAAGGCCGCCAGGCGTCCGGCGGGCATGGGGCCCATCGGGAAGGCCACCGTGGCGGCGGGGTCGGCCAGGTTGGTCAGAAGGTCTCGGGCCTCCTCAGTCGTCGTGGTGACGGCATCAAGGAGCTCCTGGCCGCTCAGGCCATTGGCCTTGGCGAAGAGGGGGCCGACGACCGAGGCCTCTGCCCCGCCCACCAGCTCCACCGTCATCCAGTTCCCCCCTGTCACGTGCCGGAACAGGTCGGCCACTGACCAGCCCTCACACGGTGTTGGCAGATCGAGCTGCTCAAGGCCGGTGAGCGCCACGCGCTCGAGGAAGGTGTCATGGGTGCTGATGACTAGAGAGTTCATGTCCATGGGGGCAACCTATCCCCCGGCAGGGAAGCGCGCTGAGGGCTCCCCTGCCTCGGCGACCGGGCTGGGTAGCGTCGAGGCGTGCACCAGAGGGATCCCGATGTGACCGACCTTTCGATCGCAGCTTCCATTGACACCGATGTGGACCTCGCCATTCGGCCTGGGTTGCGGCTCCTCCACATGTCGACTGTCTTTGCCGGTGGGTTTCTCGGAACCATGGCTCGCTATGCGCTCTTCGATGCCCACCCCTCCCCCACGTCGTCCGTCGACTGGGTGCTGCTGCTGGTGAACGGGTCGGGCGCATTCATTCTCGGCGTGCTGGTCGCCACCGTCTTCTCACGGCGGCCCGACGCTCATGGGTTGCGGCTCTTCCTAGCCACGGGAGTTCTGGGCGGCTGGACGACCTATTCCGCCATCATCGGCGGAACGATCACGCTCGCCCACAGTCATCACCTCGAGGCTGCCGGAGGGAGCCTGCTCCTTGAGCTCGTCACTCCCCCGCTCGGTGCGGCCCTCGGCCTCATCCTCGGTGCCCGTTTGAATCGATCGTCCTCGTGAGCCTCGCCCTCAGCGTTGCGGCATTCGGAGGCCTCGGCGCCGTCCTGCGCTACGTGATGGACAACCTGATCACTCGCGTCGCCGGTTCGAACTTCCCCTTGGGCACTTGGACGATCAACATCCTCGGCTCGATCGCCATCGGCGTCCTCACGGGTTGGCTAGTCGTTGCACACCCCAACCACCACGCCTACGCCCTTTGGGGAACCGGCCTGCTTGGCGGCTTCACCACTGCGTCAACCTTCGGCGTCGAGGTCGCCAGCCTCGCCACTGGTGGCCGAATGGCCGCCGCATGCCTCTCAGCCCTCAGCTGCATGGCGTTGGCTCTCGGTGGTGGCGCGCTCGGCTTCTGGGTCGCGGGAGGATGACCTCATGGTGGGACATGCCCTCATCATCGTGTTCGTCGTCATCCTGGCGGGAGCCGAGATCTCGGTCTTCGTCCTCGCCTTGGTGGACATGATCCGTACGCCCAAGGCGAGGTTTGTCGCTGCCGGCAGGTCAAAGGGTGCGTGGCTCGGAGGCCTGATTGCCCTCCTGTTGATCAACGTGGTCGGCCTTGTCTTTGGCCTCTACTACTTAATCAAGGTTCGTCCCGAGTTAAAGAACGCCAGTCCGCAGAACTGACGTCGTCAGTCCGCCGCTGGCCGAGCGTCCTCGGTTGGTATCAGTGTCCTTGCCGCCCTGGCCTCGTCGAGTCGACGCAAGGGAGTGGTCCGCGGAGCTGCTTCGAGCGATCCCGGGTCCGACTTCGCCTCTGCGACGATCCGTTCGAGTGAGTCCGCCAGCGCCTCAAGCGTCTGCAAGGACTCGGTCTCGGTGGGCTCGAACATGAGCGCTTCGTCGATGATGAGCGGGAAGTAGACGGTGGGCGCGTGGAAGCCCTCTTCGAGCAGACGCTTCGCCACGTCGATGGCCTTGGCGCCCGTCTCCTTCTTGAGTTCCGTGGCAGTGACGACGACCTCGTGCATGCACATGCGGTCATAAGCCGCAGGGAAGGTTCCTTCGAGGCGCTTGCGCAGCCAGTTGGCGTTCAATACCGCACGCTCGGAGACCCGACGAAGGCCGTCTCCCCCGTGGACTTCGATGTAGGACAAGGCGCGCGCCAACACGAGTGCGTTGCCGTGCCACCCGTGCACGCGGCCGATCGAGTGCTCCGGGGTCTCCCAACCGAAGGTTCCATCGGCGAACTTTGTCGCCTTGGGCCCAGGCAGGAATTCCGCAACTCGAGCAGAGACCGCAACCGGGCCGGCACCCGGCCCTCCCCCGCCGTGGGGCGTGGCGAACGTCTTGTGGAGGTTCATGTGGATCACGTCGAATCCCATGTCGCCCGGGCGAACTACACCCAAGATGGCGTTGAGGTTGGCGCCGTCGTAATAGGAGAGGCCGCCTGCACCGTGAACGGCTGCCTGGATCTCGACGATCTCCTCTTCGAAGAGGCCTGCGGTGTTCGGGTTGGTAAGCATGATGCCCGCCACGTCGGGGCCAAGGGCCGCCTTGAGTGCGGCGACGTCGACGAGGCCTCGCTCATCGGTCGGGATCGTCGTGACCTCATAGCCGCCCAAGGTGGCCGAGGCCGGATTCGTCCCGTGTGCGGAGTCCGGAATCAAGATCCTCGTCCGGTTCTCGCCACGTGCCTCGTGATACGCACGGATCAACAGCAACCCGGTCAACTCACCGGCGGCTCCTGCGGCCGGCTGCAGCGTGGCTGCTGCCATGCCGGTGATCTCACAGAGCGCAGCTTCGAGATCCACCATCAGTTCGAGCCACCCCTGAATCAGCGGCGCAGGAGTGCCGGGGTGCACGTCGGCGATCCCGGGGAGCCCAGCGACGGTGTCGCAGATCTTGGGGTTGTACTTCATGGTGCAACTACCCAAGGGGTAGAAGCCGAGGTCCACGGAGAACTGTCGATGGCTGAGGCGGGGGAAGTGCGCCACGAGGTCCCGCTCAGAGACTTCGGCAATCCTCGCGGGCTCCGCCGCGAGGTGCTCGGCTCCGAGCAGCTCAGCCAACGGGCGCTGATCGATGCCCGTGGTGCGAAGCTGATACGCACTGCGGCCCGGCACCGAGAGCTCGAAGAGCGTCGGCTCTGAGGCGTCGCCCATCAGAGGGATTGAGGCGGCCTTGCCGCCAGGTGCTGCCATCGTTCGCTGGGGACTCATCGGGCCACCGCCTTGGTCATCGCCGCGACGAGAGCATCGATCTCGTTTGCGGTCCGCTTCTCCGTCGCTGCCATCAGGA
>CAWUMT010000077.1:0-6486 GCA_963923735.1 uncultured Acidimicrobiales bacterium | reverse complement strand
CCCCATCACCCCGGCCTCGGACATCCTCCACGAGCTCTCCAAGCGCAAGGAGTTCGGCATCAAGACCTTCCAGGCCGAAGACGAGATCGCTGGGATCTCCTCGGCCATCGGCGCCGCCGTGGGCGGTTCCCTTGCCGTGACGACCACCTCGGGACCCGGCCTTGACCTCAAGACCGAGGCCATCGGCCTCGCCCTGACCTTTGAGGTGCCCCTCGTCATCGTCGACGTGCAGCGCGCCGGGCCCTCGACGGGCCTGCCCACCAAGGTCGAACAGGCCGACCTCCTCCAGGCCCTCTACGGCCGCCACGGAGAGTCTCCGGTGCCCGTGCTCGCGCCGAGCACCCCGTCGGAGTGCTTCTCGATGGCCTTCGAGGCTGCCCGGATCGCAGTCGAGTACCGCACCCCGGTGATCCTGCTGACCGATGCCTACCTAGCCAATGGTGCCGAGCCCTGGCTGATCCCCGATGTGGACTCCCTGCCGAGCTTCGACGCCAACTTCGCCACGGGCCCGAACGCAACGGACGCCGCAGGCGAGCCCGTCTTCCACCCCTATCAGCGCGATGAGGCCACGCTGGCTCGCCCCTGGGCTCCTCCGGGCCTGGCGGGTCTCGAGCACCGGATCGGTGGCCTCGAGAAGGCCGACGGTGCCGGCACCGTCTCCTACGACGGCGAGAACCATGAGCGCATGGTCCACCTGCGCGCCGAGAAGGTCCAGCGCATCGCCAAGAGCCTTCCCGCCACCTACGTCGACGACCCCGGCGGTGCCGAGCTCGTGGTCATCGGCTGGGGCTCGACCAACGGTGCCCTCAACGCCGGTGTGGAGCGGGCCCGGGCCAAGGGCCACAAGGTGGCCCACGTCCACATCAAGGCGATGAGCCCCCTGCCCGAGGACCTCGGTGAGGTGCTGGGTCGCTACACCAAGTTCCTCGTGCCCGAGCTCAACCTGGGCCAACTCTCCAAGGTACTGCGCGCCGAGTTCCTCATCGACGCGAAGTCCCTCAACAAGGTCCGCGGCGTGCCCTTCAAGGCCGCCGAGATCGAAGACGCCATCCTCGAGCAGCTCGGAGTTGCCAAGTGACCACCACCGCCGTTCCCCTGACCACCCGCAAGGACTGGAGCTCGGACCAGGAGGTCCGCTGGTGCCCCGGGTGTGGTGACTACTCGATCCTCGCCGCGCTCCAGATGATGATGCCTGACTTGGGCGTGCGCCGCGAGTCCACGGTGTTCGTCTCGGGCATCGGCTGCTCGAGCCGGTTCCCGTACTACATGAACACCTACGGCCTGCACACGATCCACGGCCGTGCACCTGCCATCGCAACCGGGCTCGCCACCACCCGGCCCGATCTCGACGTCTGGGTCATCACCGGTGACGGCGACTCGCTCTCGATCGGCGGCAACCACCTGATCCACGCACTGCGTCGCAACGTGAACCTGAACATCTTGATGTTCAACAACCAGATCTACGGGCTCACCAAGGGTCAGTACTCGCCGACCTCGGAGCAGGGCAAGGTGACCAAGTCCTCACCTGTGGGCTCCCTCGACGCTCCGTTCAACCCCATCTCACTGGCCCTCGGGGCCGACGCCACCTTCGTGGCGAGGACCCACGACATGGATCGCGCCCACATGCAGGCCACCTTCAAGGCGGCACATGAGCACCGCGGGGCCTCCTTCGTCGAGGTGTACCAGAACTGCAACGTCTTCAACGACGGTGCCTTCAACGACATCACCTCCAAGGACACTCGTGCCGAGATGCTCATCAGCCTCGAGGACGGTGAGCCCATCCGCTTCGGAGCCGAAGGCGAGCGCGGCGTGATCCAACAGGCGGACGGTCGCCTCGAGATCGTCAACGTCGCCGACGTCGGCCTCGACCGGATCTTGGTCCACGACGCCCGTCGCTCGGACCCGGGTCTGGCCTTCGCACTGTCGCGGCTGGCCACCGACGTGCACGAGCCGACGCCGATCGGTGTGTTCCGCAGCGTGGATCGTGCGGAGTACGGCGATCAGATGTCCGCGCAGGTCCTCGCCGAGCAGGCGGCCAAGGGCACCGGTGACCTCGCCAAGCTCTTCCGATCGGCCGCGACGTGGCAGGTGGGCTGAGCCCCGAAGCGGGGGAGTCGACCTCCTCGGGCATCCTCAAGGGTGCGTGGACACTTCCCAACCTGATCACGCTGGTCCGACTGGCGCTGATTCCGGTCTACCTCTGGCTCGTACTTGGTCGGCACGCGTACGTGAGTGCCGGCATCCTGCTGGGCACCCTCGGTGCCACTGATTGGGTGGATGGCTTCTTGGCCCGGCGGTGGGGACAGGTCTCTGAGCTGGGCAAGATCCTCGATCCGGTCGCAGACCGGGTCCTCGTTGTCACCTCGGTGCTGACGGTGGCCTCCGTCGGTGCGGTGCCCTGGTGGTTCGCCATCCTCACCCTGCTCAGAGAGGTGCTCGTCTCGGCCGCGACCTTGACGCTCGCCTCCCTCGGCGCAGCGCGCATCGACGTGCTCTTCGTGGGCAAGGCCGGTGCGATGGGCCTGATGTTCGCCTATCCGTCCTTCCTGCTGGGCCACGGGTCCGCAGCATGGCAGGACTTCTTCACGATCTTCGGGTGGATCACCGGCCTGATCGGGCTCGTCTGTGCCTGGATCGCGTTGGCCAGCTACGTCGCTCCGGCCCGAGAAGCCTTGCGCCGGGGCCGGGAGGCTCGCCGGGCAACGAGGAACGCAGGCTAGATTTCGACGTCATGGACATCCCTTCGAATCTCCGTTACTCCTCCGACCACGAGTGGGCCCTGCTCGAGGGCACCACGGTGCGTGTGGGGATCACTGACTACGCCCAGGACGCCCTCGGTGACGTCGTCTTCGTGGACCTGCCGGCCGTGGGCGCCGAGGTCTCCGTTGGCGGCGCGCTCGGCGAGGTGGAGTCCACCAAGTCGGTCTCGGAGATCTACGCACCCGTGGCGGGCACCGTGGTGGCCGTCAACCAGGGGGCGGCAGACGCTCCTGAGTCTTTGAATGCGGACCCCTACGGCAACGGCTGGCTGGTGCAGATCGAGCTGGCGGATCCGGCCACCTTCGAGGCCCTCCTCGACGCCGACGCCTACAAGGCGCTGACCGAGTCCTAACTCCAGCTCCCGGGCCGACGCCGTCCAGTTGGCGCCCTCAAGAGGCGCCGGAGACGGGCCGGCTTGGCTCGGGTACCTTAGTGACGTGCTCTGCGCCCGATGTGGAACCAAGGTCCCCGAGGGGGCACATTTTTGCCTTGAGTGCGGCGCGTCTCAAGATCGAGTTGAGGGTGAGGACACACTCTCAATGGAGGTCGTCGAGGAGCTCGCGCCCACCGGCACTGTTCCTGTCGAGGCCCCTCGTGGGGTCGACGTCCTGCTGGTGGCGTCAGGTCCCTCGACCGGTGCACGCTTCGAACTCGGTCCCGCTGAGCTCTCCGCGGGCCGCTCGGTGACCTCCGACATCTTCTTGGACGACGTCACCGTGTCGAGGACCCATGCGAAGTTCGTGCGCACCGAGACGGGGCGCGTCGCCGTCCAGGATGCCGGTTCGCTGAACGGCACCTACGTCAACGGGGTCCGGGTGGAGGAGAAGTTCTTGGAGTCCGGTGATGAGGTCCAGATCGGCAAGTTCAAGCTGGTCTTCCTCGGAGCGGGCCGATGAGCCGGTCCTACCGCTCCATCGGTGACGTCCTGAGCCTGCTGCGCTCGGAGTTCCCGGACATCACCATCTCGAAGATCCGGTTCTTGGAGGCCCAGGGCCTCGTGAGCCCGCAGCGCTCGCCGTCGGGGTATCGCAAGTTCTACGACGAGGACGTCGAGCGCCTTCGCTACGTGCTCACCCAGCAGCGCGACCACTTCCTGCCCTTGAAGGTGATCCGTGATCGTCTCAACGGTGTGACCTCGGACGAGGACACCGGAGCAGGGGACCCTCCGCCGCAGATCAGCTCGACCGCTCCTGCCAAGGTGCCGACCACGCCTGTCCCCGAGGCGTCATCGAGTGCGACCGCAACGGCCGCCGAGGAGGTCGCGGACACGAACAAGGAGGCCGCATCGATGAGCGAGCGTGAACCCACGGTGGCCGACGTCCTTGCCGCCCTCCAGGAGGTGCCCGCTGTGCGACAACGAGCGGTGGCTGCAGCCGAGGCCAAGACGCCACGCCACGCGAGCAAGTCCGTGCTCGGTGTCACCATGACTACCGCAGAGCTCTGCGGGGAGACCGGTCTCGATGAGTATGAGATCGTGGCGCTCGTCGAGTTCGGCATCCTGCGCCAGGCGTCGGTGGCGGGGCTCTCGGTCTTCGATGAGCACAATGTGGAGATCGCCAAGGCGGCCACGGGCCTGCTGGCTCTCGGCATCGAGCCTCGGCACTTGAAGCAGTTCCGCAACTCGGCCGAGCGCGAGATGGGACTGCTCGAGCAGATACTCACGCCCATGCTCCGCCAGCGCAATCCTGAGGCGTCAGAGAAAGCGGCCCAGCTGGCCGATGACCTCGTGGCCCACGGAGACGTCCTTCGCTCGGCGATCCTCGCCGCCGAGGTCGACGCCTTCCTCGCTCGCTGAGATTCCCCCTGAAGAAGGGGGAACGTGGCCGTCCATCGCGTCGTCTCGGGCGGTAGGTTGAGGGTCATGGTACGAGTGACGCTTCGGGCTGTGAGGGTGGACCTCCAGACCAACGTGCCGGTCCTGCTGCTCCAAGAGCTCGAGGGCGAAGGCCGCACCCTGCCGATCTACATCGGCACCCCTGAGGCCACGGCCATCGCCTATGCCGTCCAGGGCGTCGAGACCCCCCGGCCCCTGACCCATGATCTTCTCGCCGACGTAGTCGACGTCCTCGGGGCCTCTATCGATGAAGTCGTGGTGACCAAGCTCGAGGGCTCGACCTTCTACGCCGAGCTGCGGCTGGGCACGCCGAGCGGGACCAAGGTGGTCTCGGCCCGTCCCTCCGACGCCGTCGCCTTGGCCATCCGCACCGATGCTCCGCTCTACGTCGATGACGAGGTGATGGAGGCCTGCGGCCTCCTGCTGCCCGAGGACGAGCTGGCAGACGAGGACCTCGATGAGGAGCTCGAAGAGGAGGTGGTCGAGGAGTTCAAGGAGTTCCTCGACACCATCCGCCCTGAGGACTTCTCGGGCTGAGCATTGGGCACCCTCAGTCCTGATGCGGCTGCGGCCGCCAAGGTGTCTGCCTCGGCGCTGTGCACACTTGGCGAGGACCTCTACTGGGTCGAGGGGCGCCCTGAGCTCTCCGGCGCCCGGGTGGTGGTGCGGTGGCGAGCTCGCAAGACCACGGCCGAGGTGGTTTCCCCCGAAGGGCTCTCGCTCGGCTCGCGGGTCCATGAGTACGGCGGGGGAGAGCTCTGCGTCACCGAGCATGGCGGTCCACTGCTGCTCGGCGTACGCAGTGCGGATCAGGCAATCGTGGCCTTCCGTCCCGGCGATGATGAGGTGCGCATCGTCCTTGAACCGGTCGAGGGCGAGCGTCGCGGCGCTCTAGCAGCCTGTGGCGCCCTCGTGGTCTTTGTCTCCGAGCGGGTGGCGAAGAGTCGAGCGATCCACCGAGCGATCTCCGCGGTAGATCTCGAGATCGGTCGCCAGGTCGATCTCGTGGTCGGTCGAGACTTCTACGCCAACCCCACGCTGTGCGCCGAGGGAGACGAGGTGGCGTACCTGTGCTGGGACCATCCCGAGATGCCCTGGGAGGCCGCAGAGCTCTGGTTGGCCGAGTTGCGTGGCCTCGAGGTGGTCTCCGAATCGAAGGTGGCGGGCGGGCTCGGTGCGCCGGTCAGCGCGCCGGCCTTCGGCCAGAACATCGGGACGCTGCCGTTCCATGCAGTGAGCTGGCTTGAAGAGCGCGACGGGTTCTCCCGGCCGATGCTCGAGAAGATGCCCATGGGGAGCGGTGGGCTCGACCACGGTGGTCCGCTCTGGGGTCTCGGAGAACACCATCTGGTCGCTGCGGGGGAGTCATTCTTCGCTCATGGTGTCGAAGCCGGGGTGAGTCGGCTGTTCATGGTCACCGATAGCGACGAGGACGACCTCTCCATCGAGGGGACCTCGCTGAGCTCGCTGGCCACCTGCTGGGTCGACGGTGAGCTGCGCGTGGCCTGGTTGGGTGCCACCCCCGACGCGCTCGGTGCGGTCGGATGGGTCGAGCCGGGTACGGCCAAACGTGGGCTCCTCGAGCTCGGGCCTCCCTCACCACTCGCCTCCCAGGATCGCTCTCGGGTCCGTGCGGTCGAGGTCGAGGGCCCTCGGGGACGGGTTGGAGTGTTGGTCTTCGAACCTCCGGGCGCCACGGCTCCGCATCCCGGGGTCGTGCTCTGCCACGGTGGGCCAACCGGGATGGCTCGAGCCGGCTACGACCCGCTGGTCCAACTGCTCACCAGTCATGGGATCTGCGTGGTGGCCCCGAACTTCGCCGGGTCGACCGGGTATGGCGAAGAGGTGCGCCATCGACTCGACGGGCAGTGGGGCGTGGCCGACGTCGAGGA
>CAWUMT010000076.1:0-6490 GCA_963923735.1 uncultured Acidimicrobiales bacterium | reverse complement strand
GGTCAACACTCGCTTCGGGGTCGAGCGCTGCGTGCGCTTTGCCTTTGAGCTGGCCATGAAGCGCGATCGCAAGAAGGTCACCTTGGTGCACAAGACCAACGTGCTGACCTTCTCGGGAGGCCTCTGGCAGCGGGTCTTCAACGAGGTCGCCGCGGAGTACCCCGCTGTGGAGACCGACTACAACCACATCGACGCGGCCTGCATCTACATGGTCGAGCGTCCGAAGAACTACGACGTGATCGTGACTGACAACCTCTTCGGTGACATCCTCACGGACCTCGCCGGCGCCGTCTGCGGTGGAATTGGCTTTGCGGCTTCGGGGAATCTCAATCCCGACCGTGTCGCACCGAGCATGTTCGAGCCCGTTCACGGCGCGGCGCACGACATCGCCGGACAGAACAAGGCAAACCCCTCGGCCGCAATCATCTCGGCCGCGCTCCTGGCCGAAGCCCTCGGCGAGCAGGACGTCGCCGACAAGATCACCGCAGCCGTACGCAGCTTCGCGGACGAGAACCCCAACACCACCATGTCGACCACCGAGGTCGGCGACGCAATCGCAGGAAGGCTCTAAGACATGCCCATCACCCCGACCAACAAGATCTGGATGGACGGCGCACTCGTCAACTGGGACCAGGCGCAAGTCCACGTCCTGACCCACTCGCTCCACTACGGCTCAGGCGTCTTCGAGGGCGTGCGTGCCTACAAGACCCCGCAGGGCCCGGCGATCTTCCGGCTCCGTGAGCACACCGAGCGTCTCTTGGCCTCGGCCAAGGTCCTCATGATGGACGTGCCCTACAGCGTGGATGAGCTCATGGACGCTCAGGTCGAGGTGGTCCGTGCCAACGACCTCGCTGACGGCTGCTACCTGCGCCCGCTGATCTACCTGGGCTACGGAGAGATGGGCCTCAACCCGCTTCCGTGCTCGGTCAATGTCGCCGTGGCTGCCTGGCCGTGGGGCGCCTACCTGGGCGACGACGGTCTGAATCACGGCGTGAAGATGAAGATCTCCTCCTGGCACCGTCACGACCCCAACGCCGTTCCCACGGCGGCCAAGATCACCGGCGCCTACGTGAACTCCTCCTTGGCCAAGGTCGAGGCGCTCAAGGCCGGCTACGACGAGGCCATCATGCTGGGCTCCGACGGCCGGATCTCGGAGTGCACTGGCGAGAACCTCTTCATCGTCCAGGACGGCGTCATCATCACGCCGCCGAGTTCGGAGGCCGGTGCCCTGCGCGGCATCACCCAGGCCTCGGTCATCGAGATCGCCAAGGACCTCGGTTATGAGATCCGCTACGAGGCTCTCATCCGCACGGACCTCTACCTCGCCGAAGAGGCCTTCTTGACCGGTACCGCAGCAGAGGTCGTTCCCATTGCGTCAGTCGACGACCGGCTCGTCGGCGACGGTACGCCTGGTCCGATCTCCAAGCGCATCCAGGCGGCCTACTTCCAGGCCGTCCGTGGCGAGGCACCTCGCTATCAGAAGTGGTTGACCCATGTCTGAGCACGACCACGAGGCGCATGACCATGACCATGGTCATGACCACGACCACCTGCACGCTGACGGGACTCGCCACAGCCATTCGCATGGCCACGCCCGGCACAGCCACTCGATGGCCACACATCACTACGACATGCCGGATCTGCCCACCCAAGTGGACATCTTCGACACCATCTTGCGTGACGGCTCCCAGCAGGAGGGCCTTTCGCTCACTGTGGATGACAAGATCCGGGTGGCCGAGCAACTCGACCGCCTCGGCGTCGCCTACATCGAAGGCGGCTGGCCGGGAGCCAATCCGACGGACACCGAGTTCTTCAAGCGATTCAAGCAGGAGCTGACGCTCAAGAGCTCAACCTTGGTGGCCTTCGGTTCGACCCGTCGTGCTGGGGCCAAGGCCGAGGATGACCAGGTCCTTCGTCATCTCATCGAGGCCGACACCGAGGTGGTCTGCATCGTGGCGAAGTCCTGGGACCGTCACGTGGACGAGGCGCTCAAGACCTCGCTGGATGAGGCAGTCGCCATGGTCGAGGACTCAATCCACTTCCTCACCAGCCACGACAAGCGAGTGTTCCTCGATGCCGAGCACTTCTTCGACGGGTACCGGGGCAACCCCGAGTTTGCTGTGCGGGTGCTCCATGCCGCTGAGCAGGCTGGCGCAGAAGCCCTCGTGCTCTGCGACACCAACGGTGGTTCGCTGCCTGGGGACATCACCGACACCGTTCTTGCCGTGCGCTCCGCCATCCCGGACGCAGCACTCGGCATCCACTGCCACAACGACGCAGGCGTCGCGGTGGCCAACTCACTTGCCGCCGTCGCTGCGGGCGTGACCCAGCTGCAGGGCTGCATCAACGGCTACGGGGAGCGGACCGGTAATGCAGACCTCTCCGCAGCGATCCCGGACCTGAGCCTGAAGCTCAACATTCGGACCATCCCGCTCGAGAACCTCGAGCTGTTGACCCCGGTGGCCCATCACATCGCCGAGCTGGTGAACAAGACCCCCTCGCCCCAACAGCCCTACGTGGGCTCCTCGGTCTTCGCCCACAAGGCAGGCCTTCACGCCTCGGCAATCGCCAAGTCGAAGGACCTCTACGAGCACATCGACCCCTCGCTGGTGGGCAACGCCACCCGAGTGGTCGTCTCGGACAAGGCAGGCCGGGCCACACTGCAGATGAAGGCCGAGGAGATCGGCATCGAACTCTCCGATGACGCCATCAAGTCGATCCTCGATGACCTGAAGCGCCTTGAGCACGAGGGCTACCACTACGAGGTGGCCGACGGCTCTCTTGAGCTGTTGCTGCGACGAGCCACAGGCTGGTCGCCGGACTACTTCAACGTCGAGTCCTTCCGGGTCATCACGGACCATGAGGGTGATGAGGTCGGCAACGCCACCACCGAGGCCACGGTCAAGGTCCACGTGGGCGACGAGCGCCTCGTGGCCACCGCAGAGGGCAACGGTCCGGTCAATGCGCTCGACGCGGCATTGCGCTCCTGTATCGGATCGAGCTTCCCTGCACTCGCCCATGTGCGGCTCACCGACTATCGGGTCCGCGTGCTCAACACCGGCTCGGGTACGGGTGCGGTGACCAGGGTGCTGATCGACTCGGACAACGGGGACCGGACGTGGACGACCATTGGCGTCTCGGAGAACATCATCGAGGCGTCTTGGCAGGCACTGTACGACTCGATCGTCTACGGCCTCCTGCACACCGCAGAGGCCTGAGGCACACTCATCCTCAGGTAGATTCGACGTCCATGGCGCAACCTTCCTTCGTTCCGATCACTGAGGCCGACCAGGTCCGTCCGACGCTTCGTCAGGCGGACCCCAGCCACGTGGCCGGTCGGCCCGCCGAGATGCGCACGCCCGACGCCCCCCACGGAAAGGGCTTCGGCAAGCCGGGTCCCGACCAGGGGTACGCGTTGCGTCTTGCCCATCTGATCTCCGAGCGGATCGTGCTCGCCGACGGTGAGGATCACCACGATGTCGAAGTCGGAGCTGCACTCATCGCGGCACGCCGCGCCGCGATGTGGGGGAGGGCCCCGTCGGTCTACGACCTCGAGGTGGCCCTGGGCATCTTCGGGTACTTGGCCCCGGCCCCTGCCGATCTCGTCGTGTATCGCACCGGACTCTTCCAGGCCGTGAGCCACGCATGGATGGCTCAGCGAGCGCTCGTGGACTCGGTGCCCGAGGCAGCCCTCCGCCTCACTCCGGCCGAGGCCTCCGGGGTGTCTGGCTCATGGCGTTCTGTCCTCGGGGCCTGAACGCACCGAAGAACCCAGCGCTCGATTGCTGAGTCACCCTCGAGAGCGCGTGGCACTCGATCGGGCACGACGGAGTGATCCGTTCGGCCATCCGAGCAGTTGCTCAGCAGCCGTCATGTCGGTACGGAGCCGTCGCCGGAGCCACCTCTCGGCAAGTGACCCACCTTCGTGGCGACCGGTGGCATTGAGCTGGGTAAGAGGCGGGAAGGAGAACTCGGGGTCTACCCCGAGGTGGTCGCAGATGCGCTCCAAGGTTGTCGCCGGCGCCGTCAGCAGCTCATCGAAGCGAAGGAACAGCGCATCGGGGAACCAGGAGCGACACCGCTCGATCTGGCCTGCATAGCGACCTCGATCGGCGTAGGACGCGATCCGACGTGCAGAGTGAGGGGCGAAGGGGTCGGGGTCGACCTTGAGGCGGTCCGATTCTGCACGAAGCGCCGAAGCGAAACTCTGCTGCTCGAGACCGCGCTCCCACTCGAGCTGATGATGCGACCTCGCACGCTCCGCCGGATCGCGCAGCACTGCGATGATCCGCATCTTCGGGTTGTGCCGATGGAGCGCTTCAAGGCATCCGTCGAGATAGAGGTAGATCGGCGTGGCATCCATCCGCAACTGGCCGTCGGTGGCGTGGGAGAAGAACTGCGCGAGCTGCTCCTGACTCGGCCCATGCTCTTGGACCTCGCGCTGATCGAAGAGGTGTGCCTCTTTGCCCTCGGCCATGGCTATCTGAGGATGGGCGGACAGCAGCGAGGCCAACGTCGTCGTCCCGGAACGCTGGGCGCCGATCAGGGCTGCATCGACGGTGGCCACCTTCGGGACGTTGTGCGGGGTGCGCTCTGCCCCGTGGGAGGCCATGCTCACGACGCCCGGTCAGTGTCCAATGCTTCTGGTGCAGTCGGCGAGGCGGTGGTGAGCCATTGGCGCCACCTCCGGATGCTCACGACGAGGATCCACACGCCCCCGATCACGAGGGCGATCCCGGCAAGCTGCACCAATTGGGAGCCCAGTGCGCCTGCCTCGCCAAGCCAGAGGTGCTCATCGAGCGTGCGCTCGATTCCCCAGAGGATCATGGCCATCCCGGTGATCACCCCGGCGGGGTGGCCGAGGCGCGGCGTTCCGTTTGGCCAGCGGTCCAGCTTCTTCTCGGTGAGGATCAGCACGAGGTAGACGAACGTGTCCTCCAAGGCCTGGAAGATCGGCACTGGGAGGCGCTTGCCGTCCTGGCCGTCGTAGTACATCCCGAACCACTGATCTGTCGGGTGGCCGCCACCTCGCACCATGAGCTGGGGGCCGAGCAGTCGGCCGACGGCCCAGGCGATCATGAGGACGGGGGCGACGATGTCGAGTCCTTCGAGCACGCCAAGTTCTGGGCACCGCTTCTTGACGATGACAATGGCCACGGGCACGGCAGCGAGCAGGCCGCCGAAGGAGGAAAGACCTCCTTGCCAGATGGCGAAGATCTGGGCAGGGTGCGAGGAGTAGTACCCGAGGTCACTCACCACGTGCATGGCTCGAGCACCCAGGATGGCCGAGACGATGACCCAGACGAACATCGAGCCCACCCAGTCGATGGGGAAGCCACGCTTCTTGAGGCGGTGCTCGAAGTAGCGATAGGCGAACCAGAAGGTAATCGCCAGGCCGATGCCGTAGGTGTGGATCTCGAGGGGCCCGAGGTGGAACGAGGTGGGAACCGGGTGCATGGCCCCTTCAGTCTGCCTGATCAGCGAGCAGCGGACCGCTCTTGCTCAGCGACGAGGTCGACTACGGACGGCCGATGCCGACGAAGCCGCCGCGCACCGGGTCGACCCGGACGAAGTCGCCGGTGTGGGTGGCCTCGACCATCTGGCCGCCACCGATGTACATCGCCACGTGCTCAGAGCCGCCGGGACCGTAGAAGATCAGGTCGCCGGGCTGCATGGCGTTGAAGGGAACGGGAGCCGTCGACGCCATCTGGGCGCCAGAGAAGTGGGGAAGGTTCACGCCTGCACGACCCCAGGCCCACATCACGAGGCCCGAGCAGTCGAACCCACCGGGGGAGGATCCACCCCAGACGTAGGGGGTGCCCTGCTGAGACATCGCCGCCGCCACGGCACCGGCAGCACCAGGGGAGGACGGCGGGGCAGGGAAGACCTTGGTGGTGTAGCCACCCTGGTTCCAACCGGCGCCTGAGTTGGCCCGAGCAGCCGCCTGCTGCTGAGCGACCAGCGAGGCGATCTGGCCGTTCAGACCGTTGAGGGTCGAGGTGAGCTGCGCCTGGAGGCCGTTGGCCTGATTGAGCGCAGCCTGCGCGGCGTTCTTCTGCTCCTGGGCGGCAGACTCCTGCGTGGTGAGCTGGGCCTTCGAGGCCTTGAGGAAGTCCTGTGCAGCGGTGAGGCGAGCCACGTTGTCCGACAGCTTCGAAGAGGCCACGTGGCCGTACTGGGTGCGGGCCGCGTAGGTCTTCTGGTCAGTGGCGAACAGTGGGTTCGACGCCTGCTGGGTGCCCGCCATGATGTAGGCGTCGACCGCAGACTCCCGGAGGTTCTTGGTGTCCTGGACGACCTGAGCCTGAGCCTTCACGGTGGCTGCCTGGGTGGCCGAGATCTGATCCTGGATCTGGGAGAGGTGGTACTGCGCTGCGTTGTACTTCTCGTTGAGCGCCGTGATCTGGGACTGCATGCTCGAGATCTGCGAGGTGATCGAGGCTGCCTTGGCCCGAGCGTCGGAGAGCTGGTCGGCGCCCGACGGGCGGGG
>CAWUMT010000075.1:0-6524 GCA_963923735.1 uncultured Acidimicrobiales bacterium | reverse complement strand
CACCAGTGCCCTGGTCGAGCTCTTGGCCGTGGCTCGTCGCTATTCGTTCCTCCGTGAGGTCGTCGCCGACGATGCCAGCGTGCACCTCGATCGACACCTCGCCGCCCAGCCGGAATGCCCCCGTGCTCTGGCCTTGGCGCAAGTTCAGATCCTCCTCGGAGCGGTGCTCCTCGCGCCCGTCGGCGCGGCGATGTCGGTCGACGACCACCTGAACGTGCTCGAAATGCTGGCGGAGGCCACGCACGACCCCGAGGCTGCTCGAGCCACGCCTCTCAGGCCCGAGCCGGCGATCTTCGACTTGCCCAAGGGAGACACCCACGACGAGCTGCTTGATGCCTTCGTCGACGCTGTCATCGAGGTGATCGCGCAGGTCGGCTACGACAAGGCCTCGGCCAATCGGATCGCCCGCCGTGCCGGCCACGGATTCTCCAGCATCTACTCCCACTATGAGAGCAAAGAGGAGTTCATGGAGGCCACGGTCAATCTCCTGATTGACCAGATCATCACCCAGTCGGTTCAGGGCTTCATCGGCGTAACCCGCGAGGAGTTCATCGCCAACTCCGTGGCCAACGCGCTGGGACTCTCCTCGGAGCAGAACCGTCTGAATCGACACCTTCGCACCGAGGTCATCCTCGCCGCACGCCATCACCTCGTCATCAGCGACCACTTGAATGCTGCCTACGAGTTGGTTATTGCATTCGGGCGCGAGGCCTACGCACAGCAATTCCCCACGTTCACCGATGAGCACACACCGATCCTTCGAGCAAAATGGCTTCTCGTTCGCTCGAACGGCTTCGGCATGTCGCTGCTCCGATCGAACACGCCGATGGCTGCAGAGATCGACTGGACGCCCGCCTCGATCGCACTTCGGAATCTGACCGAGCGCCGTCTGCTCGATCTGCTCTGAGCCTCAGTTCGACCTGGCGTCGGCTACCTCTCGATTCTTTGCCGAAAGCGCTCGGTTGGGAAGTCGACGGGTGAAGAACAAGGCGAGCCCCTCGAAGAGGAGCACCACGCTGAGCGACGCATCGAGTGCTTCGATGCGCGCTTGGCGATTGGCGTCGATGATGGCCTGCTGCTCACTTGCGGGCAATGAAGTCTCGGAGAGTGCCTGGGTGACCTGCGCATCGGAGACGAAGGGCACCGACGAGGAGAGCTCCGTGGTGGCCTGAGCCTTGACATCTGCCGAGATCGCCGTCGAGCTCGAGATTCCACTGTGCAGTCCGCTGCTCAACGCCGCGATGAGGATGGCGCCTGCCAAGGCCGTGCCGAGCGAGGCGCCAAGGTTGGTGGCGGTGTTCTGAAGACCCCCGACCTCATTGGACTTCTCATCGGGAGCGCCTGAGACTGTCACTGCACTGAGCTGGCTCGAGAGTGAACCGATCCCGAGGCCGATCAGGATCATCGGCAGTGCCACCACGCTTGCGTTCGCATCCAGATCGATCCCCGCGATCAGTAGCACCGTTCCCGCCATGATCAAGAGGAGCCCCACGCGCACGATCGCTCTCGGCGAACGCGTTGGGAACACTCGGGGGATCACGAGGACCGAGATCAAGAGCGCCGCTGAGAGCGGCAGGATCCGGATGCCCGTCTGAAGGGCGGAGAGCTGGAGGACCACCGAGAGGAAGAGGGGGACGACGAAGAACAGTCCCGACTGGATGAGGTATTCGAAGAAGAACATCAACAGTCCGCCGCTGACCTGACGGATCTTGAGCAGGGCTGGGTCCAAGAGGACCTCCTTGCCCTGCTCCTGACGATGCCCGGCACGCTCGAGGAAGAGCCACAGCACAAGAAGTCCCGCCAGGAGCATCCAGAGGACCGGAGAGAGCCCGATCAGCTGAGGCTGGCCATCGACCGGTCGCACCCAGCCCCACTCGCCGGACTTCAAGACTCCGAGGACCACGAGGGCGAGGCCCAGCGTCGAGAGCAACGCACCACCCAGATCGAAGGCACGCTTCTCCTCGGCGGGGGCATCGGCGATGTTGCGGGTCAGCGGAAGGATCACCAGCACGAGGACCACCTCGCCGAGAAACACCCAGCGCCACGAGGCCATCGTGGTCACCAGGCCGCCGATGAGTGGTCCGACCGCGACGGCGATGGCACCGGCTGCCGCCACCGAGCCATACGCACGTGACCGCTGCTCGACGGGGAAGTTCCCCGCGATCAGGGCGATCACCGAGGGGAGGATCAACGCGGCGCCGATGCCCTCGAGTACCGACCATCCGATGATGAGCACCGGAAGATTCCCCGCCGCTGCCGTCAGACCCGACCCGGCGCCATAGATCACAAGACCGATGGCGAGCGCACGGCGGCGACCCATCATCGAACCGAGCTTCGAGCCCGTGATCATCAGCGACGCCATCACCAAGGTGTAGAGGGTGATCGCTGTCTGCACGCCGGTCACCGTGGTGCCGACGTCAGCGGCCACCTGACGAATCGAGACGTTCATCACCGAGGAGTCGAGCGTCATCAGGAACTGCGTGAGCGCCAGAACGGAAAGGACGAGACCCGCTCGACTCGACTTCGATGCAGCAGCCATTGCCTGAGCCTAGGCCCAGGCCCCTTGAGTTCTCAGGCTCCCGTGGGGCCCCTGAGCCCTGCCGCCAGAACGGCCCCCGGTAGGATCTGAATTGATGTCAGCATCCTCGATTTCCCAACGCTGGTCCCTGCGCGCAGCCTTCGCAGCCGTCGCCGTAGTCGTTGCCTTCGGCCTGGTCTTCGTTCCGCAGGCAGACGGCACCCCTGCTGCCGCCTCTGCCGCGCTCCTGACCATCAGCCCCAGTACCCAGACCCACGCCTCGGGTTCGGCGGCCACCTACAACCTCGCCCTCAGCTGTGCGGGCGTCGGCAGCTCAGACTGTGGAACCTCGATCACGGTGCGCATCCCTCTTGACCAGAGCGTGACCCCCTCCATGGAGTCCGGTGGATGGACCTATGGGGCCACGTCAGCCGCTGCAGGCCTGGTGAGCTCAGGACCGACCGTCGACACGGGCACCCACGAACTCGTCCTGACTCTTGATCCATCGGTGTTCGTGACCGGCTTCTCCGGGACAATCCGCCTGACGGCGACGCCACCGAACTCGGTGACCCCGAACAACACCAGTTGGACCTTCCGGCCGAAGCTGCACTCTGATGCCTTCGCCACTGTCACTGCGCCCAAGGCTGCCGAGGCAGTTGCAACTGCGAAGCCCCAGGTCTCTGTGACCAAGTCCACCGCGGATGGTGGTTCGGTCTACCTCGCCAACAGTCTGGTGACCTTCAACCTTGACACGAAGTGCACCACGCCCGCCCAGGGAAACCTCTACGTGAATCAAGCGAGCTTGGTCGACGTCCTGCCCGCAGGGATGACGTTCATCTCGGCCAATCCGATGCCCGACACCGTGGACGGGCAGACCCTGACATGGGACCTGACCCCACCGAGCGCGATCCTTCCTCAGGGATGCGCCTCGGGCACCGGCGGTGTCAACGATCGCTTCCAAGTCATCGCCCGTATGCCGGCCACCGCTGCGGGGTCGCTCAAGAACTCGGTGACGTTCTCGGGAACCGGACCGGACGCCACCGACCCGGCTGGGGTCAGCTCCTCGGCGACCTCGACCAAGACGGTGGCCAGCGTGGTCGACCCTCCGGTTGGTCCAGGCACCGGCTACGCCTCGATCACCAAGTCAGCGCTGGCACCGCTTCCTCAGGCGGGCGTGACGACGGGCAACCAGTACATCTCGACCTATCCGGGAAACTGGGTGCCCATTGGGAACAGTCCGACTTACAACATCGGCCAAGCCGCAGCCTCGTACCAGACCTCGGTGTCCTACGGCCTTGTGGGGACCTATCAGTCCGACATCTACGACCCAGTGCCCTGCCTCGACAATTCGCTGAGTGGAGCTCGAGTGGGATACACCTCTGCTCCCTACAGCGATGCCGCGGCATGTGCGAACCCGGCACTCGTCGTGCAGAAGTTCACCGTCTACGCACCGGGGACCGACTCGACCAACGGTCTGGGTCAGGCCTATGCCAATGGGTGGCGCCCCCAAGTGCTGCTCGCCGGTGGCACGACGCCAGTCGACGTCAACGCCTCAGGTTCGGTCTCGGCCACGGCCAGTTCGGTGACCTTCACGGCAGCGACGACCGTGGGGACCATCATCCTTCCGGCCAGCAGTTACCTGATGGGCCAGAACATGAAGCTCACCGTGTTCGGCTACGCCGACTCGAGCCTCGGCACCCTGCACGGAGGCCTCAACGAGCTCGAGAACCGTGCAACGGTGGTGCCCAAGAACGCCCGCTGCAACTACCAGAGCGTCTCGGGGAGTTGCCAGCCGCTGAGCTACGCCGCCAGCCTCTTCACCGTTCCCACCCTGCCGATGCTCGGGATCGCCAAGTCATTCGGAACCCTCAGCGGCAACGGACGGGCCACCCTTCAGATCACCGGCTCGGTGGCAACCCCGACAGCGCTGACCAACGACGTGGTCCTCACTGACTGGTTCCCGCGCACTATGTCGCTCGTGAGCCCACCGTCCACCGGTTCGTTCACCATCACGTCGGGATCCAACGGCTCGACCTCGGCCACGGGGACCATCTCTGTCCTGGCGAACTACCAGAACTCGGGACGGGACCTCCTGCGCATCACCATCCCTGCCTCGGCTTTCAGCGCGAACAGCGGCGTGGGGTATTTCAAGATCACCCACTCGGCCAGCCTGTTCACGGTCAGCGTGCCGACCACGCCACCCGCCCTCTATCCCAATGCGGCGCAGATCTTCCTCTACGGCCTCGGCGCCTCGGGCAGCCTGTCCCCGGGGTGCGGCACGCCCACACAGACTTCCGCAGCGGTTTCCACTGCCACGTTTGAAAACGACAATTCGAACGACCTCGCCGGTGACGGAAACCTCACCGAGGACTACTGCCAGAACACCGCCACCCTCTCGGTCAAGGCGAACGGCGCCGCCTTCAGCCTCACCAAGACCGTCCAGGGTGACCTCGACCCTGCCGCCAAGGGTGCCCTCGGCATCGGCGAGTCCTCAAAGCTCGGTTCGGGCCTCTATCAACTCGACTGGGCGAACGTTGGTTCCGACACCATGAAGGATGTCTACGTCTACGACATCCTTCCCCACGTGGGCGATACCGGCGTCTCCCAACTGCAGTCGCTCATTCAGCGCGGCAGTGAATTCCGCCCCACCTTCGTCTCGGCCAACGCGCTGAATCCGAACATCGACATCGAGTACTCAACCTCGGAGAACCCCTGCCGCGATCAGGTGTTCCCCAACGCGGACAACCCGGGCTGCGTCGACGACTGGACGGCCATCCCCCCGGCCGACCTCTCCTCAGTGGCCGCCGTACGGTTCAAGGCCGCAGGGCCCTTCACCTTCGGCCAAGGATTCTCGACCACGATCACCGTGCAGGTCCCCGCCGGTGAGTACAACAAGATCGCCTGGAACTCTGCGGCCACCAACGCAACCGACCAATCAAGCCCGAGCACAGAGACGCTGCCGGCCGAGCCACCAAAGGTGGGAATCAGGACCACCACCACGCTGAGCGCCTCCTCCCAGACCTCCTTGGCGGTGACCACGCCGTTCCACGCGCTGAGTGACGACATCACGCTGAGCGACCTCGGCCACAACTCCGCCACGCTTGACTGGACCCTCTACGGACCACTGTCCACGGACACCGGATCCTGCGACTCGCTTGACTGGGTGCAGGCGCCCGTGCTTGACACCGGAACCTTGAGCGTCCAGAACGACTCGACGACCACGGTGGGCCCAAGTGCCGTTGCAGGTGTCGGGTGCTACAGCTGGGGCTACGTGATCACCACTGCGGGACCCACCACCTATACGATCCAGCCCGGCCAGCCCGAGGAGGACACCTTGGTGACCTCCCACCAGCCAGACATGGTCACGACCGCTCAGGTTGCCGGCGATGCGGGTTCAGGGTGGGCGCTGCATGACTCAGTCGTCCTCGACCACACCGGCATCAACCCAGACTCGAAGGCCTCCACCAGCGCGGATCTCCAGTGGTCGTTGGTCGGACCCTTGGCACCAGCAAACGGAAGCTGCAACGGCCTCGACTGGTCTGCAGCCACCGAAGTCGCAGCAGGCACGGTGGTAGTCACGGGTGACGGGGCATGGCCGACCCCCGCCACGACGGTGACCGCCCCGGGGTGCTACTCCTTCGGTGAGTTGCTCGTGGGTGACCAGCACCGGGCCGAGGTCCTCCAGCGTCCGGGCATCGAGGCGGAGACCGTGGTGCTCAACGCCGATCCCACGACTACCTCGACAACCCCCTCGGACAACGAGTCGGGCGGCATCGCCTACACCGGGGACCAGATCCGGCTGCTGGGAATCACTGCAGGCATCCTCGCCTTGATCGGCGTCGGCCTGCTGCTGATGCGTCGGCGTACTCGGGCCTGAGCCTTCGTGCGCCTCTTCCGACGCACTCCCCATGACCCAGAGCCTGGAGCGTTCGCTCCCGAGGGCGTCGTGGTCCTCGGCATGCACCGCTCCGGTACGTCATCGGTGGTGAACCTTCTCAGCCATCTC
>CAWUMT010000074.1:0-6565 GCA_963923735.1 uncultured Acidimicrobiales bacterium | reverse complement strand
GGTTTCCCGGCCATCTCTTGACTGAGGATCTCGCAGGTCTCGTGGCGCGAGAGGACGTCGACCTCGTGGTCGAGCTCATCGGGGGGATCGAGCCTGCAGGCTCGCTGATCGGGGCGGCGCTGTCGAGCAACAAGGCGGTGGTCACCGCCAACAAGGCCCTGCTGGCCGAGCGGGGGATCGAACTCAGCGCGATGGCCGAAGCCCACGGCGTGGACCTCGAGTTCGAAGCAGCGGTGGCCGGTGCGATCCCGGTCATCCGGACGCTGCGCGAATCGCTGGCCGGTGAATCGATCACCCGAGTGATGGGCATCGTCAACGGCACGACGAACTACCTGCTCTCGACGATGGCTTCAACGGGTCGGGCCTATGACGACGTGCTGGCCGAGGCCCAGAGTCTGGGACTCGCCGAAGCTGACCCCACCGCCGACGTCGAGGGGTTCGACGCCGCGGCGAAGGCCGCCATCTTGGCCCGGCTTGCCTTCGGCACCGAGGTAGACGTTCGCTCGGTGCATCGTGAGGGCATCAGCTCGATCTCCTCGGTGGACATCGCTTTCGCTGAGCGCTTCGGCTACGCCATCAAGCTGCTCTGCGTGGCTGAGCGAGTGGGTCACGAAGCGATCTCGGTGCGGGTTCACCCCGCGCTCGTCCCGCTCACGCACCCACTTGCCCAGGTCCAAGGTGCATTCAACGCCGTGTTCCTCGAAGGGGCTGCGCTTGGTTCCCTCATGCTCTACGGCCAAGGCGCCGGTGGACTGCCCACGGCTTCCGCAGTGCTCGGGGACCTCATCGACGCGGCCAACCACCTGCTCGAGGGGGAGTGCTCTGCTGCACCTCGCAACGCTGCCAATCTCGATGCGGTGCCGATCGAGGAGATGCGCTCGGCCTTCTACCTCTCGCTCGACGCGGCGGACCGCCCCGGCGTCCTCGCAGCCGTGGCCGCAGTGTTCGGTGAGCACCACATCTCGATCTCGAGCATGGAGCAGCATGGCCTCGGCGATGACGCCCGACTGGTCTTCGTGACCCATGAGGCCTCCGAGGCCGACATGGCGGCCACCTTGGTCGTCCTCGAGCAACTCGAGGTCGTGCGATCGACCCCGGGCGTGCTTCGAGTGATCGCACCAGAGGGAGAGGCCTGATGGCCTGGCGTGGACTGATCGAGGAATATCGCGCGCACCTTCCGGTGAGCGAGTCGACTCCGGTGGTCACCCTGCTTGAGGGTGACACGCCGCTGCTGGCCGCGCCACGGTTGTCTGAGCGCGTCGGGGCCAATGTGTTCTTGAAGATCGAGGGTGCAAACCCCACGGGCTCGTTCAAGGACCGCGGCATGACCATGGCCATCACCAAGGCCCACGAAGAAGGGGCCAAGGCTGTGGTGTGCGCCTCGACGGGCAACACCTCGGCGTCTGCCGCTGCCTATGCGGCACGCGCCGGCATGACGTGTGCGGTCCTCATCCCTGACGGGGCCATCGCGTTGGGAAAGTTGGCCCAGGCGCTGATCCACGGGGCCAAGGTGCTGCAGATCCGGGGCAACTTCGATCAGGCCCTCGATATCGTGCGCGACCTGCCGAACCATGCACCCATCACCGTGGTGAACTCGATCAACCCCTACCGGATCGAAGGGCAGAAGACCGGAGCCTTCGAGATCATCGACGCTCTCGGCGACGCGCCGGACCATCACTTCATCCCGGTGGGCAACGCCGGCAACATCACGGCGTACTGGAAGGGCTACAACGAGTACCACGCTGCCGGTCGCTCGAAGAAGCTCCCCCAGATGCACGGGTATCAGGCCGCGGGGTCCGCACCGATCGTCCTCGGTGAGCCCGTGGCCCATCCCGAGACCATCGCCACGGCCATCCGCATCGGCAACCCGGCAAGTTGGGACTCCGCGCTCGCGGCGCGTGATGAGTCAGGCGGCGTCATCGATGCGGTGACGGACGCAGAGATCCTCGAGGCGTATCGGTTCTTGGCCGTCTCTGAATCGGTTTTCTGTGAACCCGCCTCTGCCGCTTCGGTGGCCGGCCTGCTCAAAGAGGGGGTCGAGCCGGGCTCGACGGTGGTGTGTGTCCTCACCGGCAACGGGCTCAAGGACCCTGACCGAGCCATCTCCCAGATCGAGGTGCCCACGGCGGTGGAGGCCTCGATGGAGGCCATCTTGGGCGCCCTCGAGGTCGGCTGAGCACCCGGCGCGTTGCAGGCCCCCCGATCGGGGTCTAGAATGAGGATCGTTCCCCCAACAGGCCGGTGCAACACCGCCGGGGATCCACGTGAAGGCCAATCGGCCACCACGATCGGGGGATCGTTCGTTTCGGGTCGGAGATCCCTCCGCACCCTTCCGTACCCTTCACCCTCCGCTTCGGCGCAGATGCGCCAAGGCACCTGGAGGAGAGAAAGCGAGTCGAAGCTGTGACTTCCGACACTCAGATGGGCCGTTCGGTCCTCGAGTCCAAGGAGCGCGCCGAGCTGGCGGCCATCGCCGAGCAGCTGAGCGTCAAGACCAATTCCCGGATGAAGAAGGCAGACCTGATCGACGGCATCTTGGAGGCCGCAGGCGTCGGGGAGTCCTCGAAGTCTGCCGCCGAGGACAAGCCCGCCCGCAAGGCACCCGCCGCTCGGGCCAAGGCCCCTGAGACCCCCGCAGAAGAGGGTGCCGAGCCTTCCGGCGAGGTCGACGGCGAGGAGGCCTCTGAGCCCCGCGAGCAGCGCCAGCCACGCCAGAACAACAATCAGGGCCAGAACCGCCAGAACAACAACCAGGACCGCCAGTTCCAGGGTTCGGGGGAGCCCGGCAACCGCCGCTCGCGTCGCAACCGTCGTGGGCGTGAGCGTGGCGAGCGTGGCGAGCGTGACCTCCAGGCCGGCTCGGACGCTCCCTACGATGGCGAGCTCGTCGAGTGCCGAGGCCTCCTCGACCTCCGCGACGAGGGCTACGGCTTCCTGCGCACCGAGGGGTACCTCTCCTCGAACAAGGACGTCTACGTCTCGATCTCTCAGGCCCGCAAGTTCCAACTGCGCAAGGGCGACACCGTCGAAGGTGCGTTCCGCCCCGCAGGCTCGAACGAGAAGTACCCCGCACTGATCCGCATCGACACGGTGTCCGGTATGGACCCCGAGGCGGCACGGGCCCGTCGCCGCTTCGAGGACCTCACTCCGCTGTTCCCCGATGCCAAGCTCACGCTCGAGCAGCCGGGCCAGGAGCCCAAGGATGCCCTCACGGCGCGCATCGTGGACCTGATCAGCCCCATCGGCAAGGGTCAGCGTGGCCTGATCGTCTCTCCTCCGAAGGCAGGAAAGACCACGGTGATGAAGCAGATCGCCCACTCCATCGAGGCGAACAACCCTGAGGTGCACCTGATGGTCCTCCTCGTCGATGAGCGCCCCGAAGAGGTCACCGACATGCGTCGTTCGGTCCGCGGCGAGGTCATCGCCTCGACCTTCGACCGTCCCTCTGACGAGCACACCCAGGTGGCCGAGCTCTGCATCGAACGCGCCAAGCGTCTCGTCGAGCAGGGCAAGGACGTCGTGGTCATCCTCGACGGCATCACCCGTCTGGCTCGTGCGTACAACATCGCCGCTCCGGCCACCGGTCGGATCATGTCAGGTGGTGTGGATTCAGGTGCCCTCTATCCACCGAAGAAGTTCTTCGGTGCCGCACGCAACATCGAGGAAGGTGGGTCGCTCACCATCCTGGCCACGGCCCTCGTCGAGACCGGCTCGAAGATGGACGAGGTGATCTTCGAGGAGTTCAAGGGCACCGGCAACATGGAGCTCCGCCTGGACCGCCGTCTGGCCGAGCGTCGCCTCTACCCCTCGATCGACGTCAATGCGTCCTCGACTCGTCATGAGGAGCTCCTCTTCGAGCGGGGCCAGCTCCAGCAGGTCTGGAAGCTCCGCCGGGTGCTCAACGCCCTGGCCTCCGAGGGCACCGGGGCGGCCGGACTCGAGCTGCTCATGGACAAGATCAAGGCCACGGCCTCGAATGACGAGTTCCTGTCCGAAATCGCCAAGGGCCAGACCCAGGGCTGAGGCCCTCGCCAAAGCATCTAGACTGTCCAACCCAGCAGTTCTCTGAGGAGTACCACCATGAAGGCCGACATCCACCCCGAGTACGTCGAAGCAACGGTCCGTTGCTCCTGCGGCAACACCTTCACGACCCACTCGACGAAGGCCGAGCTGACCTCGGAACTGTGCAACGAGTGCCACCCCTTCTTCACCGGTAAGCAGAAGCTCGTGGACTCCGGTGGCCGCGTGGACCGCTTCAACCGCCGCTACGGCGCTCGCAAGACCAAGAAGTCCTGAGCCCCGCGCGCCTCACCTGAGGCGTCTTGACCGATGCTCGACGACCGCCTCGAGACAATCGCCGCTGAATTCGAAGAGGTTGAAGCGCGCCTGAGTTCGCCTGAGGTCAGTTCGGACCCCACGCTGCTGCGTGACCTCTCGAAGCGTCACAAGGAGCTCTCCGAGGTCGTCGCCGCCTACCGCCGGCTTCTCTCAGCCCGAGACGACGCCGAGACGGCTCGCCTCCTGATGGCCGAGACCGAAGGAGCCGAGCGCGACGAGCTGCGCGTCGAGCTCGATGCGGCGACCTCGTCGATCGAGCAGATCGAAGAGGAGCTCCAGGGACTCCTGCTGCCCAAGGACCCCAACGACGGGCGCAACGTGATCGTCGAGATCCGTGGCGCCGAAGGAGGGGAGGAGGCCAACCTCTTCGCCCGAGACCTCTACGACATGTACGTCCGCTACGCCCAGCGACGCGGCTGGAAGCTCGAGGTGCTCGAGGAGAACGCGTCGGAACAGGGCGGACTCGACGAGGTCGTCTTCTCGGTCAAGGGTGAGGATGCCTGGAGCCGTCTCGAGCACGAAGGCGGACCACACCGGGTCCAGCGAATCCCCGCCACCGAGGCGAAGGGTCGGATCCACACCTCGTCGGCCACCGTGACCGTGCTGCCGGAGGCCGAGGAGGTGGACGTCGAGATCGACCCCAACGACCTCAAGATCGACGTCTACCGCTCGAGCGGCCCGGGTGGCCAGAGCGTGAACACCACGGACTCCGCGGTGCGCATCACGCACCTTCCCACCGGGATCGTCGTGGCCATGCAGGACGAGAAGTCCCAGATCCAGAACCGGGCCAAGGCCCTCGTGGTGCTCCGGTCCCGATTGCTCAAGGCCGCGCAGGATGCGGCCGCAGCCGAGATGGGTGACCTGCGACGCTCCCAGGTCGGTGGTGGCGGGCGCTCCGAGAAGATCCGGACGTACAACTTCAAGGAATCTCGAGTCACCGACCACCGGATCAACCTGACCCTCTACAAGCTCGACGCCGTCCTCCAAGGTGACCTCGACGAGCTGGTCGATGCGCTCATGGCGGCCAAGCGGGCGCGCCAGCTCACCGAGGCCGGTGGCTGAGGAGCTCGAAGCCGAGCTGGCCGCCGCGCTCGAGTCGCGCATGGAGGCCCGATGGATCCTCGAGCGCGCCACGTCCGAGGCCCATGCCCGAGAGCTCTGCCAGCGTCGCATCGGCGGCGAACCGCTCCAGTACGTGCTCGGTTCCTGGAGCTTCCGCACTCTTGAGCTCGAGGTCAACCCGGCCGCGCTGATCCCTCGGCCTGAGACCGAGCAGCTCGTCGAGCACGCGCTTGGCTGTGTCGCTGATCTTGATTCGGTCCGGGTGGTGGATCTCGGATGCGGGACGGGTGCAGTGGGCCTCTCGATCGCCGCCGAGCTCGGGGCACGCGCCTCGGTGACGTGCACGGATCTCTCTGATGCCGCACTTGGGCTGGCGCGGGCCAACGCGGAGCGCCTGGGCCTTGAGGTCGACTTCTGCGAGGGCTCGTGGTTCGACGCCCTCGACCCCTCGGCGGAAGCGAGCTTCGATCTGGTGATCTCGAACCCTCCCTACGTGGCGCGTCGGTTCGCGTCCTCGCTTGATCCGGTGCTCAGCCATGAGCCCGAGATGGCGTTGTTCGCTGAGGACGTGGTGGCGGGGCCTGCGGGGTTCGCCGACGTCGCCCATCTGATCCGGCATGCCCCGAGATGGCTTCGCCCCGGCGGGTGGTTGGCCCTCGAGATGTCCGAGACCCAGGTGGCCCACGCCATCGGGGCGGCTCGGATCGGCGGGATGGTCGAGGTTCGCGGCTTCCTCGACCTTGCGGGCAGTCCGCGTGGCATCCTTGCTCGCCGCCCATGAGAATCTTCACCGAACACGACCTCGACGAACTGGCTTCAGAACTGCGTCGCGGCCGGGTGGCGGTCATCCCGACCGACACGGTCTATGGCCTCGCAGCGGTGCCGTCGGACCACGAGGCCATCGATGCGATCTACCGCCTCAAGGGGCGTCCCGCGGAGATGCCCCTTCCGGTGCTCGCCGCTGATCTCGACGACGTCCTCTCGCTGCTCGGCCAGCTGCCGCCTGCAGCGGTGACCCTGGCCCGAGCGTTCTGGCCCGGGGCGCTGACCCTTGTGGTGCCTGCCCCCGACGCTCTCGCCCAGGCCGTCGGCTCACCCGATGGGACTGTGGGCGTCCGGGTGCCCGCCCTCGGGGTGGCCCGCCGACTCCTGGCCCGTTCCGGAC